>NZ_JBFRJF010000023.1:0-98823 GCF_041468745.1 Vibrio sp. 10N.286.52.F8 | reverse complement strand
TAGATTTATAGATTTATAGCTTCACAGCTTCAGTCATTCTTGTCTAACTCATCAAAGCTAACCAACACGTTTTAGTGGTTGCTTTTCCAGCTTGGATCCACGGCTGCCTGACTGAAATCTAGAGGGTCACTATTTGGGGTCGCTTGTCTCTCTGTTGATGCTTGCTCGGAATTAGGTTGTTGGCTGTAATCAACATTCGTATCTTGAGCACTCGCCGTTTGAGTATCTAGATGGCTCGCATCTACTTTTAATGCCTCACCTTCTTCATCGGACGCTTCTTTAACCTTCTTAGGGACAGGGACATTGCGTTTGTAGAGCTTGTTGAGCGCCTTAATGATTGAGTGCTTAGTGATTGCTTCTTGTGTCAGCTTAGTCATTATCGGTTTAGTCAGAGCCTGTAAGCCTACGACAGCATCCACACCAAGTTCCCCGCCGACTTTATCCCTCAAGTGCTTGGCTTCTGAGTAACCAAAATGAGCCGATAGAAATAGCCAGATATAAGCGATAGCGTTACCGTGTTCACCATGGTCAATCCAAGCTTCACCAGCTCTAAACATGGCTTCTGCACTGTTCTTTTCTGCGGCAGTTTCAAACCAGTACACCGCTTCGCCGTGATTCGGTTCAACACCCACACCGTTCAAATAACTCATACCAAGTTTGATCTTGCCGTCTAAGCTATTCTTTTCCGCGGCCTTTTGGTACCACTCGACAGAGCTTTCGGCAGAGTAGTCTGGGTTTTCTTTATCTAGACACCAGTCACCAATGAACAGCATCGCTTCAGTATTACCACCAGCCGCAGACTCTTCAATATAGGTATAACCCTTAGGGATGTTCTTATCGGTTCCGCGACCAAAGACAAGCGCTTTGCCCATCTCAAATTTCGCAGACACGTCATTGTCCAATGCGGATATCGCAAGCTGCCAAAAGTTGGCTTTTTCTCTTAAAATCAGGTCTTCTTTACGCTTCATGCTTAGGCGCACAATGCCGTACATGCCATTGATATTATCGAGTTGCGCTGCTTTGTCGTACCAATACAGAGCTTCCTTAATATTGTTACGTTCAGCTTCTTTTGCCAAATACAGTATCGACGGTACATGCCCAGTTTCGGCTTTGAAGTGACGCTCTTTTTGCTCTTGTATGCGCGCTTTTTCAATCGCTTTTCGGTAAGCGACAGCACGAGCCTTACGTTCTTGTTCCAAGCGCTGCTTTCTTAGCGATAAAGAGATCAGCCACACGGCGACAAGTATTAACGAAAGAGCCGTCGCACCAATTGCGATTCCCATTGTACTCATAAAATATTTTAACCTAACTCGGTTGATACCAGCCTCGGTGTCGAGGAGTTATCAACCTATAGTGAATGTTTCGAATTACAGGGAAAAGCGCCGTTATTAAAACGTTCCGCCCTAAAATGAACTCAGTTCAGTATCTCAGGAATACATAACGATAAAAAGTCTACTTAGACCTATCCGTATGCACTCCATAAATGGTGTGATCTTGCTTCAATATCGATTACTTATGAAGACTACCTTTCACCAAAAAATCAGTAGTAAAGGGAATGATTTTCCACTCTCTATCTCTTACACTTATGGTTAGGTAAGCTGCCCATAAATGTATGCCAACTCAGCGACCGTTTTCGCAGAAAACTTCTTCATCAAACTCGCTCGGTGTACTTCCACGGTTCTCATTGCGATGCACAATTCATCGGCTATTTTCTGGTTACGCTTACCGTCGATAATTTGTTTGAGAATGCCTATCTCACGCTCGGTTAATGATGCGTACGCTTGGCGATACACGTTCATGTGTAAGTGCTTTTCAGAAGCGTCCAAACCTTGTTTGATCGCCTCAGCTAACTCATTACCTTTAACTGGCTTTTGAAAGAAATTCACCGCGCCGGCTTGTAAGGCTTCAACCGCCATTGGCACATCACCGTGACCCGTCAGATAAATCACCGACAGTGGGCTCTGCGCTTTCACCATCAACTCATGAACTTGCTGCCCTCTCATCTCTGGCATGCGGCTGTCTAAAACCACACAACCCGGTGCACTCAAATCCACCGAGTCCAAAAAACTCGGGCCATCTTCAAAAGCTGACACAGTGAAATCATGCTCTTCCAATAAGAACACCAGCGAGTCACGCATCGACTCATCGTCATCAACCACATAAACCGGCAACGTTTGATGAAGTTCAGGCATAACAAGATTCCTTATGAATCATTTGAAAGAGAAAAAGGTAACGTCACTGCAACGTGACAGCCATGAGGAATCAGTGACTTAATGGTCATTTGACCGCTGTGGTCTTCAATCACGTCCTCGCAAATCGCAAGCCCTAACCCCAAACCGTTTTCTTTGCTACTCACAAAGGCTTGAGTGACTTGCTGCTCAGTGAAATCTAAGCCCGTGCCGTTATCGATAACCGACAGCATCATTTTATCCGGTTGATACTCGGTAATCACTTTAATTGTTGGTGGTTCGCTGTTTTTGTTATCAATATCAGACGCAGCGCTTTGTTCGCGATGCTGTTGTGCGTTACACGCGTCCGTCGCATTGTTGATCAAATTTACAACCACCTGCTGCAATCCGACAGGGTCAACATGTAGCGTGATAGGTTTACCCACGACATAACGTTCAATGGTTATCTTGTGTTTCTCTAATCGAAATTGCAGTAGCTCGATGGTATCTGTAAGAAGCACTTCTATATCAGTTTGAGATTTATCTGATGAGCGTTTTTTGATCATGTTTCTTAATCGCTGGATAATCGCATCAGCACGGTCCACTTGCGACTGGATCTTCTCAAATACAGGCTCTATGTCAGTCAGCGGTTTGTTCTTCGAAATCCGCAGTAAACCACCTTCGCTATAATTCCGAATAGCTGCCAAAGGCTGATTAATCTCGTGTGCCAAGCTACTTCCCAGTTCACCAACTACCGCGATACGTTGTGAGTGCTCTAGCTGTTCACTCTTACTTTTCAGCTTGTACAGCGTCGCTTCTAGTTGCTTTTTGCTGCGACTGAATTTGTATTCTAGCCAGAAGTGGTAAGCATTCAGAGACACCACGAGAATAAAGAACGCCCATGCCCACTGTTGATTGTACTTGAGCCAGATTAACGCTTCTTTCCACCAAGGTTGTTGCAGTGGATGCATGTCGAGTTGTTGATATAGCTTGTCGATCGACAGCAAGCTTGTCGGTGAAGTCCAGCCCGATGCATTCGCTGCAATGGCTGGTGCACTGCTCTTTGGCATCGAAAACAGCACCTGACTCATTTGTTTAGCCAGTGCCGAAGAGGCTCGTTCTGTTTTGGCAAACGACCAATTAGAATACAGAGGTGTAGACACTTGGCATCGGAAGCCTTCAGGCGCTTGATTACCGATGATTCGATATTGCCCAGCCACCAGCAAACCTTCACTGATCATGTTCTCAACTAAACAGCTTGGTACGACAGCCGCTTCAATGTGCCCTTCACGTAGTTGATACAAGCTGGCGTCGATCGGGAAACCTAAAAATTGGGTGTTAGAGAAAAAGTGGTTGGGATTAAGCCCTTGTTGCATCACTTGGTAACGCATAGTGAGGTAACCACCAAAAGCATTTTCAGATACTGCCGCAATCGGCTTACCGCTGAGTTGTTCGAGAGAGATATAAGGCGACATTCTTCTCACCACCAAGGCGGAACCAATGCTGCGTGTATTACTAGTGTCTTGAGCTTCAAAGTTATGACTGGTCATGGTTGCCATCCAAGAAAGCGCATACTGGCGTCCTAATCGAACCGCCTGACCGGGGTTGGTGATGACAAAGTCGACCTCAACACCTTTTACCGCATCAGCCATCTCTTCTAAGTTGAAAGGCTTGAGAACAAAGTGTTTGCCGGGAATGCGCTCCGACAACCAATCCATCGTCGGCTGCCAACGCTGCTGCGCGGAAAGCTTGCCTCGAATAGCCAGCACACCGACCTCAATCACCTGTTCCGACTCAACAGTGTTTGATGTTGTAATCTCTTGCTCCGCTTGAGCGGCTAAACAGATTCCTGCAGTTAGACTCAACCAACAAAGGCTAACGATTGATATTAGGTTTCGGACTGTCACTAAAATCTCTTTCTCCACACTGATGGCATGTTCACACTCGAATAACGCATTGACGACACGTTAAATAGAGCCTTTAAACAAAGCATAACAGCTAGATTGGTAAAACCACATTTGTTCTAGATCAACTTTGATCTGGGTATGTGGAAATCCACAATACCCCGCGTACGCCCAAAATCTGACAATGAGCCCAACAGATAGAATACCCATTTATAGGTACCAACATGGACTCATTGAAAAGACGGTTTCTCAGCCAATTCGGCAAGGTTTCCGCTGGTGCTGCGCTCATTCCCATCACCGGAATCAACACCGTAGTCGCAAGCACAGCCATTCGCAATAACAACCAACCTGACCGCAAAGGCGAAGTAGATAAACGCTACGCCATGGCGGTTGATTTACGTAAATGCGTTGGCTGTCAGGCGTGCACCGTTGGCTGTAGCGTTGAAAACCAAGCGCCAATTGGCCAGTTCAGAACCACCGTAAAACAGTATGAAGTCTCCCTTGATGATGGTTCGACTACTCAACAAGAGGTGAAGTCATTCATGTTGCCTCGTCTGTGTAACCACTGCGACGATGCTCCGTGCATTAAGGTTTGTCCTGTTCAAGCGACCTTCCAACGTGAAGACGGCATTGTAATGGTCGACAACGAACGCTGCGTAGCCTGTGCTTACTGTGTTCAAGCTTGCCCTTACGACGCTCGATTCATCAACAACGACACCCTTACCGCAGACAAATGCACCTTCTGTGCACACCGCCTTGAAGACGGTTTACTGCCCGCTTGTGTCGAAACCTGTGTTGGTGGTGCTCGTGTGATTGGTGACCTCAAAGACCCAAACAGCGAAATTAACCGCCTGCTCAATGAAAACCAAGACGACATAAAAGTGCTTAAACCAGAGCAGAATACCAACCCACATGTTTTCTATATCGGCATGAATGAGCGATTCGTTAGCTACATTGAAGGCCAACCTGCGATTTATGATCCAGCCGCCATCGATAACTCATCCTCTAGCAAACAAGAATTGGCAATCGCGACACAAGGCAAACAAGGAGAGACAGCATGAATATCACTGAGGTGTTAGTTCCCGCTCAAGAGATCGCTTGGCTACCGTGGGCGGTTCAATATTTCTTCTACATTGGTTCGACTTACGCGGCCGCTATTCTGTTTTTGATTGCACTGATATTCAAGAACTCAACCAGCCACCAATTTCGTTCTGCCCTTGTGCTTGTGATGGCCATCGGCGCGATTGTTGGGCCATTAGCACTTACTGGTGACTTGCATCAACCCGGACGTGCGTGGCACTTCTATGCTCACATCACACCTTGGTCATGGATGTCATTGGGCTCTCTGTTTCTACCTTTGTTTTCTGGTCTGGCTGTTGCGACTGCTTGGGTTTACCTGCGTGATGACATCGCACAGCTCAAAGAGAGTGAAAACCCACTTCTAAAACGTTTGTCTTGGCTGACGCTAGGTAAATGGCAAATATCATCAAAGCTGATGATTGCACTCGCTGCTGTGACGGCTATTTCGGGCCTAAGCATCGCGCTTTATACAGGCGCAGAGATTGCGATTTTGGCGAGCCGACCGCTTTGGCATCAACCGGCTTCTCCACTACTTTGGTTCACGACCGCATTCTTTGCTGCAACGGGTTTAACGCTGTTGATTTGGGCTCTTCTACCTTCAAGCAAGCCAAGCTTAAAACCAACAGACCTAGCTCTGATACAAAGAACCATTACCTTAACGGGTGGCCTTGCCATCATTCTCACGTCGATTTGGGCATCTAACCATGGTCACTTCAGCCTGTATGAGAATGACGCTTGGGGCATCAATTTAGGCATCATGACCACCAGCATTTTGCTGTGCATGATCTTGGTTCTACCACTGCAACGCCTATCGCAAAGTAAGCTAGGAATTATCTGTGTTGCGCTTGCGACCATAGTTTCTGCATGGGCGGTACGTTGGGTCACCATGATGGAAGTTCAAACCATTCCACGTTTCGATGTTGGCCCATTCCCTTATGAACTGCCGATGGGTAGCGCAGGATTACTCGGCATTGTTGGTATGTGTGGTCTTTGGTTAGCACTTGCGTTGTTCGCCTCTGAGATCGTGTCTACTGGTTCTACACGAACAACTGGTTCTGCACCAAAGACAACATCGAAGCCAAACCAAAATACACCTTCACCACTTAACCGCTCACATAGCTTGTAGTCTGAGGAATCATCATGGATAACAAACGTCGTCAATTTTTGAAAACAGGCCTTGCTGCCGGTGGTGTTGGAGCTTTTGCTGCAGGTTATGCGACAACCACAAAACACATGGTTCACGGTGCTATCGATGGCACCGCGGGTAAGAAAACCAACCACATCCATCACGGTAATTCGCTAGAGACGGAATACAGTGTCGATGAGCAAGGTAAGATCTCGCCGAATCCAAACCAACGCGTTGCACCATCAATGTGTTTTGGTTGCTGGACACTGTGTGGCTTGCGTGTACGTATCGATAATCGCAATGACGAGATCTTGCGTATCTCAGGTAATCCGTATCACCCACTATCAAGTGATCAGCAGATCCCGTTCAAAACACCGGTAAAAGACGCCTACATTGGCTTGTCTGGAGAATCCGGTATCAATAATCGTTCGACAGCCTGCGCCCGTGGTAATGGCATGTTAGAGATTCAAAACAGCCCATACCGAATCACTCAACCGCTCAAACGTGTCGGTAAACGTGGTGAAGGCAAGTGGGAACCGATCAGCTACGAGCAACTAATCACTGAGATCACCGAAGGTGGTGACTTGTTCGGTGAAGGCGAAGTGGAAGGCTTACGATCGATTCGCGATATCGAAACACCACTTGATCCAAATAACCCTGAATACGGTCCAAAAGCCAACCAATTGTTGGTGACGAATGCTGGTAATGAAGGCCGTGATGACATCTTGAAGCGCTTTGCATTCAACAGCTATGGTACACGAAACTTCGGTCACCACGGCTCTTACTGTGGCTACGCATTCCGTGCAGGTTCTGGCGCGATCATGAACGATCTAGACAAGTTCTCGCACCTAAAACCCGACTTCAACAACGCAGAGTTCATTCTTTTCATCGGCATGTCTCCAGCTCAAGCGGGTAACCCGTTTAAGCGCCAAGCGAGACAATTGGCTGAGGCTCGTACCAACGGAAAACTGAGCTACACCATTGTGACTCCAAGCCTTCCGGCAGGATCGTCAAGCCTTGCGGCGGGCGATCGCAACAACTGGCTACCGATCAAACCGGGCACCGATTCAGCATTAGTTCTGGGCATGATCCAATGGATCATCGACAACCAGCGCTACAATCACGACTTCTTGTCTCGCCCAAGTGCGCAAGCGATGAAGCAAGCAGGCACCACACACTGGTGTAATGCATCTCACCTTGTGATCAGTGACGAGTCGCACCCACAAAATGGGCGTATGCTTCGTGCATCGGATATAGGGTTGCTAGAAACAGGCGAACCGATGTCTGACGATGACGGATTTATCGCACTTGATGTGACAACGTCACTATTAGCATCATATCTTCAGGTGAATGAAGCGGCTCTGTTCGTCGATCAAGACGTAGAAGTTGATGGTCAGACTGTTCGTGTTAAGTCTTCTCTACAAAGATTGAAGGAAGAAGCCTTCAAATATGACCTTGCATACTACAGTGAGCAGTGTGAGATCCCGCAGGACCAAATTATTGCGCTAGCGAAACGCTTTACCAGTTACGGGACGAAAGCAGTCGTGGATACTCACGGTGGCAACATGCACACCAACGGCTTCTACAACTCGTTCTCTATCTTAATGCTGAACGCGCTGATCGGTAACATCAACGCGAAAGGCGGTGCGATGGCGAAAGCGGGTGGCTACCCGACTTCGGTTGCAGGTCCTCGTTACGACTTTACAAAGTTTAAAGGCAAGACCAAGCCACAGGGCGTGTTCTTATCTCGCAGCAAATTCCCATATCACAAGACCAGCGAATACAAACGTCGCGTTGCGGCAGGTGAATCACCTTACCCAACACGCGCGCCTTGGTACCCAATCTCTGCACCGCTGTTAACCGAGCATTTATCAGCGGCGATTGATGGCTACCCTTACCGTGCAAAAGCGTGGATCAACCACATGGCGAACCCACTATATGGTGTCCCAGGCTTAGACAACCTGCTAGGCGAGAAGCTTAAAGATCCCAAACAGCTTGGCTTGATCGTGTCTATCGATGCCTTTATCAATGAAACGACTGCCTTATCGGATTACCTAGTGCCAGACACAGTGACCTACGAGAGCTGGGGCATGGCAACACCTTGGCATGGTGTCGCGACCAAAGCGATCACCGCTCGTTGGCCGATTGTTGAGCCTAAAACTTCCCGCACTCAAGACGGACGTGCCATCAACCTAGAGAACTTCTTTATTGATCTAGCGAAAACGCTTGGCCTAGGTGGCTTCGGCGACAACGTAATCAAAGACAATCAAGGTAACTGGCACGGTATTCATAGCGCTGAAGACTTCTACCTGCGCTCGGCTGCTAACTTAGCGTTCGTAAAAGGTGGCGTGCCGAATGTGGATGCGGAAGATATTGTTTGGTCTGGTCTTGAGCGCCTAGTGCCTGTGATGAACAAAACGCTCAAGCCTGAAGAGATGCTCAAAGTAGCGTACATTTTTGCGCGTGGCGGTCGTTTTGAAGACGCAACCAATGCCTACACCAATGAAACCATGAAGTACAAATGGACCAAACCTTTGGCTATCTGGAATGAGAAGCTGGGGACCTCTCGCAACACCATCAGTGGCGAACAGTACATGGGTTGCCCGACATGGTATCCACAGAAGCTGGCAGACGGCACACCTTTAGCAGAGCAGTTCCCGACCAAAGATTGGCCATTTACTCTGACCAACTTTAAATCCAACATTCACAGTGCGGTCTCTAATTTGTCACCACGCTTGGAATCGATTAAAGGAGTAAACCCTGTTTACATCCACCCGCAAGACGCCTCTTCTGTGGGTATCAAAACCGGTGACGTGTTTGCTATTGAAACACCGAGCTCAACCACACATGCGTTGGCGATGGTGATTGATGGCATCAAACCGGGCACATTAGGCTTTGAACACGGCTTTGGTCATAAAGAACTCGGTGAGCGTGCGCACTGGATCGGTAATACACAACAACCGGTGAAGATGAAGTCGAACGATGGCGTTAACATTAATGATATAGGCTTGATCGACCCGACGAGAGAAGGCAAAGGCGTCATGTTGGATTGGGTTGTGGGGGCAGCAGCAAGGCAAGCGCTTCCGGCTAAGATCTACAAGGTCTAGCTTAAACTCAGCAAGCTATAACTTAATCACTCATTCAAAACACTTCCTTATCTGATTTGCAGATGAGAACACAACAGGGCAACTTCGTCATTCGAGGTTGCTCTGCTTTTTCGTCCCCTTGATCTAGAAAAGCAGCCTATTTGGATAAACGTCCAATCTACATAAAGTACCCAATCTAGATAAAGCATCCGCTCTAGATAGAGTAATCAACCCAAAGCCATTAGGTAATCTTCATTTCACCACAACTTTTTTAGCCCGCATCCATAAAGCAGCTATGCTTATACAATCGGTGCCATAAAAGAGCCTTAACAAGCAGTTATACCGAGGCGAACATGGCAGTTCCCTTGCATTTCATAAACGGCAGTTGGATCAACCTATAGAAGTTCACATCAATACCATTATGGTGATTGAGGTTATTAATGTGAGACTCACCTCAAGTTCCAAGTGAATTAATGTGGAAATCCACAATAGCGCGAACAACCAATTATGTCGAAAATGCATGCATTACAACCAATAGCGACGCCTCATGACTAAGCTGACAATTAAAACTCAAACTCTAACGCTTTGCATCGCTGCTCTAGGAAGCCTTTCTTTATCCGCTTTTGCACAAGCAGCACCTAATCCAATGCCAGAAGCCGCAGAAACTTGTAGCGGCTGCCATCAAGCCGACGGTAAAGGCATGCCCAACATTGCCCCTATGCTTGCAGGGCTCAATGCTGACTATCTAGAACATCAACTGGTTCTGTTCTCAAGTGGTGAGCGTCAAAGCGCGATCATGAAGGGAATGGCTGACGGTGTATCTGATCCCGCAGTTCGTCGTGAGGTCGCAGAATACTTTGCATCACTACCTTCATACGAATTTACCGATTTAGAGCAGCGCGGCTCACAGGCTGATATCGATAACCCCTATCGTAAACTTGTATTCCAAGGCGATTGGGATAGAAACATTCCAGCCTGTGCAACCTGTCATGGGCCAAGCGGTATGGGCGTAGACAAATTCCCGCGCCTAGCAAGCCAGCATGCCGACTACATTCAGACTCAGCTCAATGCTTGGAAAAACGGCACTCGTAAGGGTGATGATTTAAACATGATGGGCAATATCGCCGGCAAGTTGACCGACGATGAGATCAAAAACCTCTCTTACTATTTCGCATCTTTCCGATACTAAAGGGCTCGCATGAAAACATTACTTCTAATTACCGCAACCCTTGCCTCTGGAATCGCTTATGCCGAAGGTGAGTTGCCCGATCGCCAAACCGAACTGCCCGCCGTTGAAAAACCACAAGATAATAAATATCTGGTGCCACGCGACTTGGTAGATATTCCTGATGGGGAATTTGGTGACAAAGTAAAACTGGGCTATTCCCTGTTTGTCGATTCACAACAGATGCGTGGTACGTTCGTCGGCAATGAACAAAACTGTGTCAACTGCCACATGCAAGCGGGCATGAAGCCTAACGCTGCCCCTCTTTGGGGTGCGTACATGGCCTACCCTGCGTATCGTTCTAAGAATGACAAGGTAAACAGCTACGCAGAACGTATCCAAGGTTGCTTCACCTACTCAATGAATGGTCTGCCACCGGCTGAGGGTTCAAAAGAGATGGTCGCACTGACGGCGTATTCATACTGGCTGGCGATGGGCGGCATCTTAGACAAGAACGGCATGCAAGATACACCCGTTCCTGAGATCAGCGATGCTGATTTACAAGTCGGTGGTAAAGCGGAAAGCTTCCCTCTCCCTGAAGAGCTGTTAAGCAAATACCCAATCGATGGCCGCAGTAAGTTGGCAGGGCGTGGCTATCCTAAGATTGATAATCCTGAACAAGAGCCATCGATAGCGCGTGGTGAAAAGGTTTACCAAACCAACTGCCAAACCTGTCATGGTCAAAATGGTGAAGGTATTAAAGGGGCTGACGGACGTTCATACTTTCCACCATTGTGGGGCGAAAACGCGTATAACTGGGGCGCGGGTATGCACCGGGTGAACACCGCTGCCTATTTCATCTATGAAAACATGCCGCTTGGAAAGAGCCAGCAACTTTCGATTCAAGATGCATGGGATGTGGCTGCATTTGTGAATAGTCATGAACGCCCACAAGATCCTCGATACAAGGGTGATGTTGATAGCAATGCTAAGCGCTACCACAATCACCAAGGTTACTATGGCAAAGAAGTTGATGGTCATGTACTAGGTACCAAAGCTTATCCGAGTGGTAAAGAAGTGATTCATGAGCATTAATAGGTATTAGTGAATATGAGCCGTTCACGCCAGCTATAGCTAAGCTTTACATTGTAAATCAGTGATAGCCGGAACAATTAAAAAGGAGCCAGATCGTGTGACGATCTGGCTCCTTTTTAGTTTGAACTATTAGAAACACAACTAACCTTGCTGCATCTTCTCCCAAATCGTCGGAGAGCCGATATAGTCTTGAACCGTCGTAATGAACTCTTTGACCAGCTTGGTCTGTTTACGGTGCGGATACACAGCGTAGATTGCAGTATCAATCGTTGAAATCGGGTAATCTGGAAGCAACGTAACCAAGCCCAGATCTTTCATTGAGGCATACAGGTTTGATTGGTCAAGGAAGCCATAGCCTAAGCCATCTTTTACGCAAGACACCATAGTGCGAACATCACTCACCTTATAGTTGCCACGAATCGTCAGGCTTTGAAAGGTATTACCATGCGGCTCTTCACTGATACGCAAGTGATCGACTGTCATATCGCCATTGGTATAAATCACCGCGGGTAGCGCGAGTAGATCTTGTGGCGTCTTCGGCTCTCCGTGCTCCTTCACAAAGTCGTTCGAGGCGACCAACATAAAGTTACTGTCGGCAATCTTCTTGGCAATCAAATTCGATTCAACAAGCTTGCTGAAGCGAAACGCGATATCAAACTGCCCTGCAATGATGTTGGCGATCTTATCGTCTAGTGAAAGTACAATCTGAACATCCGGATACTTTCTCATGAACTGAGTGATGATAGGTTGCAAATATTGCTGCCCAAAATAGATCGGTGAAGTAATTCGTAGCACACCTTTGGGTTCAGACTGGTATGAATCTGCAATTCCTTGGATCTGATTGATAGTGTCTTTCAGCACATAGGTTTGTGCGAGAATATCTTCCCCGGCCGACGTCAACGAAAACGAGCGTGTAGAGCGGTTAAGCAGCTGAACACCTAAATCTTGCTCGAGCTTTTTGATCTGTTTAGAGAGTGATGAGTTGTCCATATCGTGCAAGGTTGCCGCTTTGGTAAACGACCCTTGTTGAACCACATCTAAGAACAATAACAACTGATTGGTATTTGGCACTGCGCCTCTCCTGAAATAAAACTCGACTAGCGTTCGTCTTTAGGGGTATCCATCACAACCATAGTCGTAATAGATTGCACCTGAGCACATTCCCCAAGCACATCGGCATGAAACTTCTTATAGCCCGGTAGATCTTTGGTTTCTACCCTTAGCAAGTACTCGTTGGCACCGGTAATGTTGTGGCACTCCACCACCTCTTTTTCCATACTGACATGCTGTTCAAACTCTAGTTGAGCCGCTTTGCTGTGGCTCGATAAACCAATCGAAACGTAAGCAATAAAGCCAACGCCCATCAGGCCATTATCCAGAACTGCACGGTAACCTTGAATGATCCCTTTACGCTCGAGATCTTGTACTCGCCTTAAGGTCGCTGAAGCCGACAAACCAATTCGTTCAGAAAGCTCAATATTGGAGATTCTGCCGTCCAATTTAAGCTCTTGCAATATCCTTTCGTCAAATCTATCCATAAGTACTTATTATTGTGCATTAAGTGATAATTGAGGAAATAAAAGCACATAATTGCCTCACTTTCCACCTACTATGTTTCTCAACACGTGAAAGTCATGACCGGTCAGTCACTTCGTTCATTTTACTGCTGGAGAACCATAATGCCTTTAGAACAACTTAGCGCACTTGCCTTGTTTGCGTTTGTCTCGACCTTCACACCAGGTCCAAATAACATCATGCTCATGACATCAGGAGCAAATGTTGGCTTTGCCCGTACTATTCCACACATGCTTGGCATTGCTCTAGGGTTTGCAGCCATGTTGCTGCTGGTTGGCTTCGGTTTAATGGGCATTTTCAACGCGTACCCAGTTACTCACCAAATACTGAAATACCTGAGCCTTGCTTACCTCGTGTACCTTGCAATCAAGATAGCATTGAGCGGCAAAGCGAAAAGTACTGAAGCTTTTAAACCAATGACCTTCCTCGGCGCTGCCAGTTTTCAGTGGGTGAACCCTAAAGGTTGGTCAATGGCGCTGACTGCGATTTCAGTTTATAGCAGCGGCAGTTCATGGTGGGAGCTTGCAATCATCGCAGGTATCTTCACGCTAGCCAACTTGCCTTCTGTGACCTTCTGGACGGCAGCAGGCAAGCAACTACAACACTGGTTAACAACACCAGTCCGCATTAAAAGCTTCAACTACGGTATGGCTGGCTTGCTTCTAGCATCGACCATTCCGATGCTCTAGTCGAATAACTTCTGTATTTTAACGGTTGGTACTCCTGTGCTAACCGTTATTCTCTTTATAAATAACCCACAAGTTCACTAAGCCAACGACCAAACATCGTCTGCCCGCTCGGCGTTAACGTCCACACAAACGCCGCAACATTCACTGCCACTGTCACCCAATATATGGCTCTGAACGGCTGCTTCTGCGTTTTATGACGCAGCTTATCTTGAGCAATCAACGCCCCTAGCCAGCCACCAGCAACAGAAAAAATATGCAGAGTTTTCTCTGGCACACGCCAATTGCCATTGATCGCTGCTCGCTTGTCCTTCGCGTACACAAAAAACGTCACGAAACCGATAACCAAATACCACACCAACAGCGCTTTAGAACTTTCCGCAAACAACACAGACACCGCCACCAGAACCAAATAAGTGATAACGATTTGAATAGATGAAGACAACATGACTCCTTTTGAGCAACAGCTCACATACTGTAGCAATTACGCCCTGTAGATTTTGATAAGGATGAGTAAGGCATATTGTAATTCGGTTAGCCTGCAAAGAATAAACAAGCCCTTTCATCCCTACATAACATGATGGAAGTTAAAGGAATTATAAATATGTACAACCAAAAGTACGCCATCTACCAAGTTTTTACGCGTTTATTTGGCAATAAAAACACCCAACATGTTCCATGGGGCACAATCGAGCAAAATGGCGTCGGTAAGTTCAGTGATTTTACCGACAAAGCGCTGTCTGAAATCCGCAAACTCGGTATGACTCATATTTGGTATACCGGAGTGCCACATCATGCGCTCATCAATGACTACAAGCACCTTGGTATTTCAGACGATCACCCTAGCGTGGTAAAAGGCCGTGCGGGATCACCATATGCCGTCAAAGACTACTATTCCGTAAACCCAGATCTCGCAGACAACCCTGAATGCCGACTAGAGGAGTTCGAGGCACTAATCAAAAGAAGTCACGACAATGGTTTAAAAGTGATTATCGATATCGTACCGAATCACGTTGCGCGTCATTATAAAGGCTTAAACAACCCAGAAGGTGTCAGTGACTTCGGCGCTCAAGATGACACAACGCTGGAATACCACAAAGACAATAACTTCTACTACATTCCCAACAGCACCTTTGAATTGCCAGACATAGAGCCCGCCTTTACGCCGCTAGGTGGTGAACAGCATCCCAACCTAAACTCCCCGTTTATAGAGACGCCCGCCAAATGGACAGGTAACGGCTCACGTTTAGCCAAGCCTAGTTTCGATGATTGGTATGAAACGGTGAAAATCAATTATGGCATGCGACCAGACGGTTCAAAAGACTTCCCTGAACTACCGAGTGACTATGCTCAACGCAATTACATGGATCATTTCCGTTTCTGGGAATCTGTTTATGTGCCTAACTCTTGGGCTAAATTCCGAGATATCGCCTTGTTTTGGTTGAATAAAGGTGTTGATGGGTTTCGCTACGATATGGCTGAGATGGTTCCAGTCGAATTTTGGAGCTACCTTAATTCATCTATAAAGATGAAAAACCAAGATGCCTTTTTAATGGCTGAGGTGTACCAACCGGACTTATATCGCGACTATATCCACTTAGGCAAAATGGACTACCTCTATGACAAAGTAGATCTGTACGACGGTCTAAAAGACATCATGCTAGGCAATACTTCCACGGCTATCATCCCCAAAATCCAACATCAAATGATGGATATTGAACATCACATGCTGCACTTCTTGGATAACCATGATGAACAACGCATCGCGTCTCCTGAATTTGTAGGTGACCCAAATATAGCGAAGCCTGCAATGCTAGTCAGCGCGTTATTGAGTAGTTCTCCAACCATGATCTACTTTGGGCAAGAAGTCGGCGAACCCGGTGCGGAGAACGCTGGCTTTGGACAACCCTCTCGTACATCCATCTTCGAATACATCGGTGTCCCACAGCATCAAAAATGGATGAACCACGGCGCATTCGATGGCGGGCTATTAGACGAAAACGAAAAGCAGCTGCGTCACTTCTATCAAAAGGTAATGAACTTTTCGCTAGAGCACTCATCGATAACAGGTGATTACCAAGACTTACACCAGTGCTGTAACTTAAGTGATTCAGTCTACGCATTTCTGCGCTCTGACCACCAAGAGCTAACCATTGTTGCAGCTAATTTCAGCCAACATACCACTGAAAATATTCACTTAAAGATTCCAAGTGATGTAATCCAAAAACTCAAATTAGTTGATGGTCGTCACATACTCAATGAATATATTGAAGGCATAGCGCAACAAGTGCTCGACATTGAGAACAGTGTTGGCAGTTTTAATATTGAATTGAAACCGCTGGCGTCTTTGGCTTGGGTGTTATCCTTAAATGGATGATATACCTATCAATATAAATTACCGAACAGCTCGCTTTTAGCTAATTGATAAATAACTTAATTTCCACATTAAATTAACACTCTCTCAATTCGATATATTACTCACAATAATAAGGATGAGCTCTCATCCTTATTAACTACGCCTAGCCTCTACGCCTTACATTATTGATATTATGCAAATGAGTCATTGATCCAATTAATTTAACAATAACCAAATACAAAGCGTGACATTGACACTAGGTTTCCTATATTTACGAATTTAAAATAACTTTATACATTGCCATCACAAATAGTTGACCTTGGTTAAAGCTAGGATATTCATCTTCATAAAAAGTGAAATATGGATATCAAAACGTGAACAACATAAATATTAATAAAATTATCTCTCTACGAAATACCTTCAACAATACCAAAAAGAAGAGCTTCAAACGCTCTACATTGGCCAAAGCAATGTTACCGCTCTTCACCGCTACTTTGATCGCGGGTTGTGGTAGTGATAATGATAGCGACAACGGTACAGCCCCTGGCAACAGTGGTTTATACCCTGCAGCTGAAAACGAAGTCGTTATTTACTACAAACGCGATGTTGCCGCTGCCAGCTCATCTGGCTCAACTTACGACGGTTGGGGGCTGCACCTTTGGAATGGTGAAGGCTGTACCAGCACAGATTTAGTCGGCATGGGATTAAGTGAAACCGGAACCGACTGGAACAGCCCTTACGAATATGATGGTATCAGCGATACTTACGGTGCCTATTATGTGTTGAAAGTTGACCCAGATGCCTCTGACCCACACAAATGCATGAACTTCATCTTGCACAATGGTGATGAGAAAGCATTTGGCAGTGCGAACTCAAAAGTCGAGTTAACTAAGCTTGGCGATTCACAAGGTGTATTCGGGTTCCATGGCAGCAGCGAGTTATATTACGACCCAATTTCAGAGCGCCCAGTCAATATTGATGGTCAAAAAGCACATTGGTTAGATGCGACCACCATTGCTTGGGAAGCCGCTAGCAATGCCGACTCTGTGAAGCTGTTCTACGCACTCGATAACAGCATCACGATGAACGACGACAAAGAGATTGTCGGTGGCACTGCAATTGAACTGAGCAAAGATGGAGAGCTGTCTTCTGAATTGAAAGAGCGTTTCCGCCACCTTGCAAGCTTACCTGCCATGGCTATCGACGTTGACGACAGCACACTTCGCACTATTTTAAAATCTCAGATAATTCTTGTTGCTTACAATGCCAATGGCGATGTTACCTCTTCAACTGAGGTTCAAAAACCTGGTGTGCTTGATGCAGTATTTGCTAGCGAAGATGCTGGTAATGCAATGAGAGAAGAATTAGGTGCGATTGTTGAAGGCAGTGCCGCTACCTTCAAGCTTTGGGCACCAACAGCGCAAGATGTAGAGCTAGTTCTTTACAGCGAAGACCTGAAAAGCTCACAAGTTTTTCCAATGACAGAAAGCACTGAGACGGGTATTTGGGCGACTGACGCGGTACCTAACGCTGTCAACAGTTACTATCGCTACCAAGTGAAGGTTTACCACCCAACCACAGGCAACATTGAGACTCGCCTAGTGACAGACCCATATTCTCTCAGCTTATCGAAGAATTCGGCATACTCTCAAGTGATTGACCTAAATGATTCAACCTTGAAACCAGCGAACTGGGACAACTACCAACGACCAACCGTAGAAAAAGACGAAGACCACGTACTTTACGAATCACACCTACGTGACTTTAGCTTCAGCGATAAGCTCGGCACAGCTAGCCTAAATGGCAAGTACCTCGCTCTTACAGAAGCCGATCGTGAGTCGGTCAAACACCTACAAGCTCTCCAAGAAGCAGGTTTAACTACGCTGCATATCTTACCAGCATTTGATATCGCTACCGTCGATGAAGATGCCGCGAGCCGTGTTGATATCACCGACACCGTAGGAAAACTGTGTGATGTAAAACCGACAACTACCTTATGTGGAAGCGAAGACGAAAATAAAGTCATCGAAGATGTACTCGATGGTTATGACCCTTCAACAGGCGATGCGCAAGCGCTAATGAACGACCTGCGTATGCTCGACAGCTTCAACTGGGGCTACGACCCGTTCCATTACACAGTGCCTGAGGGAAGTTACGCGACGGATCCAAACGGATCTAAGCGTATTCTCGAATTCCGTCAGATGGTCAAAGCTACGCACGACATGGATCTTAAGCTGATCATGGACGTGGTATACAACCACACCAACGCGTCTGGTGTGAACGATAAGTCGGTACTGGATAAGATTGTCCCTGGGTACTACCACCGTCTTAACGTCAACACTGGTGGCGTAGAAAACTCGACTTGTTGTGACAACACTGCGACCGAAAACCTGATGATGGGTAAATTGATGGTCGACTCACTTAAGGTGTGGGCTGACGACTACAAAGTGGATGGTTTCCGTTTTGACTTGATGGGCCACCAGCCAAAAGATGTAATGGTCGAAGCATTGGAAGAAGTGCGCAAAATCGACCCGAATACTCTGTTCTACGGGGAAGGCTGGGACTTTGGTGAAGTCGCCAACAACGCCCGCTTCGATCAAGCAAACCAAATCAATATGGCAGGTACAGAAATCGGTACCTTCTCAGACCGTTTGCGTGACGCCGTTCGTGGTGGTAGCCCATTCGATGGTGGTGTCGACTCAGAAGGGAACCACCCACTTCGCTTTAACCAAGGCTTTGGTAACGCAGCGATTGCCAACGAAGAAACCAAAGTTGATCAAGATTCGATCAATGGTCGTTTACATAACCAAGACCTTGTTCGTTTAGGTATGGCAGGTAACCTCGCAGAATACGTACTGATTGATTACAAAGGCGATACCAAACTGGGTAAAAACGTTGATTACAACGGCGCGCCAGCTGGTTACACCAAGATGCCTTCCGAGAACATCTCTTACGTTTCCAAACACGATAACCAAACACTTTGGGATAACAACGCTTACAAGATCGCCACTGGTACTAGCTCTGCAGAGCGTGCGCGTATGCAGTCTGTATCGCTTTCTACCGTGATGCTAGGCCAAGGCATACCATTCATCCATATGGGTTCTGAACTGCTACGATCTAAGTCTATGCAGCGCGATTCTTACGATTCTGGTGACTGGTACAACCGCGTCATGTTTGATGGGACGGACAACAACTGGAATGTTGGCTTACCTCGTGAAGATAAAGATGGTGCCAACTGGGATCTGATCAAAACAATCATTGCTGACAGCGCGGCTAAACCAGACTCAGACGACATTGAACTGACTAAGCAGCAATTCCTAGAGCTATTAAAGATCCGTAGCTCAAGCGAACTGTTCCGCTTAGATACAGCTGACGAAGTTATGAAGCGTGTCGACTTCCGTAACGTTGGCGAAGATCAAGTCGAAGGCCTGATTGTCATGTCGATCGATGATGGCGTGTCTGCGGGCGACGATCTTGACCCTGCAAATGATGCGATTGTGGCAGTTGTAAACTCAACTAATAAATCTCAATCATTCAAAATCACAGGAGCAACCGGCTTTACACTTCATGACGTTCAACAAAACTCGGCTGACGACACAGTGAAAGGTGCAAGCTTCGCCGCTGAAACCTTCACAGTCCCTGCACTAACGACAGCTGTGTTTGTACAAGCACAAAACGGTGCTCAAGGCGCTGGTTTGCCGGTTGATAACTCAGACAAGGATGTATCTAGCATTCCTCCGTACGGTCAAACAACCGTCTACGTTAAAGGTGACATGAATGGATGGGGCGCAACGGATGATTGGGCAATGAGCTTTGTCGCTAATGGTGTTTATTCTGTGACAGGCAACTTGGAAGCGGGTAACTATGGCTTCAAGTTTGCTGATGCTGATTGGGTATCACCTAACTTTGGTTGTGATTCCGTTGAACTTGCTGATGGATCAATCGACCTAGGTACTGATGGTAACTGCCAACTAAGCGTAACAGAAGCTGGTAGCTATACATTCACTCTGAATGCGATTCACGAGCTGGATGACGACGTAGATGGCCCAGTTGTTTCAGTAACCAAGAACTAAGTCTTAAAGCTTGGAATTCTAATAAAAAGATAATAAAACCAGTGCAAGCTAGCCTTTGGGAGACGTCAGTCTCCCTTTTTTACAACTATTGAACCCAGCAGATTTAAGCAAATAATAAACAACTGCATCGCCCATTAAAATTCGGGGCATTTCCAACCATACTTTATAGCCCCTACATTCGATTACATGGCTGAAAACTTAGAACTAAAGGGAAAGGATATTCCTTAGAACCGTTAAAACCAGATCTTAACGATATATCATAGTAGGAATGCCGCTCTCCCTTAAGTGAACAGAATTAATCCTGGCAGCCTTTTTTGAAGGGTTACGCCCTACAATTACGATTAAAATACATTCAATTCTCGATGTAATATTCTATCAACAGCAAAACACCGCAGTTGTTTGCGGTGTCGTTAAATTTTGATTAGGAAAACTTCCATGAACCGTAAACATATCATCAAAACCATCCAAATGGGCATCGTGACTACAGCATTGATGGGCGGGATGGCTTTGGCTAATACCACTGATCTTGTAGAATCTACCGACGCTGCTCGCGCCCTGGCACATACTCCTAGCACTGCAACAACGCAACAAATACAAGCTGAAAATGCCGCGCACAAACAGGCACTGCAAACACTTGAAAGCAACGGTAATGTTGATCAATATATGGAAACGGATAAAGCAGGGGAAACGACTACTGGTCACGTATCAAAATGCGAAAATACAGAAGTCCCTTTAGGCGAGAAAGTTGCTGAACATTGCAAATAAAAAGCATATACATTAAAGCGGTATTCGATAGGGTTCCTTAGAAGATGCTAACCGATGCTTAACTTACAAGCATTGCACTTTTAAAGGAACCCTTTATCTATATTACTTGGCGTTGACGGCTCGCACAAAGGCTTCTTGTGCACCTTCAATACCAAGGGCTTTTGCTTCATCTAATAAGCTAAGAGCTTTAGGAATATTATCTTCACTTACTGCTGTTTGAATTGCATTGTGGTAGTAAGTTTGTGTTTCTGGTTGAATGGTATCTATCTTAGCAGCCGCTGGCTTAGCGTTAGATTCACTGCTTGAACCAAATGAGAAGAAGCTTGGTTTATCAATCGTAACTTCTACTTTACCAACACTAGCGTTTGGAAGTGGAATATCTTTAACTTCAGGTAGATAATTACCACGCCCTTCTGCATCTAAACGAGCAGGGTGAATCACATCAGTAAAGCCACCGATATCTTTCTGGTCTGTATAAACAATTAAGAAAACAGAGTCTTCAGTACGAGGAGGGAAGAACTCTTTTTCGGCAACAAGTCGATTACCCAGATGCATTCTAGGTTTCTTATATTCAAAGTCATCTTTACCATAACTTTCTAACTCTTTACCGTTTTTATCAAAGATCACTGCACGTGGGACAAATGCTGTATCTCCAATCAAACTTGAAATTGTTAATGAATACTCACCACGATTTGCTGGAAGTTCAACAGCAACCACAGGGCTATTAATAGATTGATAGTTTAGGTGTTGGCTTTCTGGCGTTACATCAAAAACTACAGAACTAGGTAGTTTCATTGCTGCAAATTGAAGGGCAGCAATAGAGTTAACTTGTTCAGCTTGTGCCACTTGCACTTGCTCAACTACTTGTGCAGATTGACAACCGGCCAACGCAACACAGCCACTCAACATTAGAGCTTTAAAATACATACCCCTTCCTTTTTGTTATTTTTTTAAGAAATTTACTAACTTTAATTACCACAAAGAAAACTATTCACCTAGAGAACGATCAACTTAATTGTACATTCCTTAAAAAAATAGCCGACGCAAGCCGGCTATGAATTAGGACAGTTTAGGATTTGTTAAGCTAAGTGTTTACCACCAAGCTTCAGCTTGGATACCGAATACATATTCAGTATCTTCATTCGTACCAAATGCGTTATCATTTTCAGTGTCTAGGATGTAAGAACCGTAAACACGGATTTCAGGGCGAGCCCAGAAGCTGTCACCCATAGCCCAAGCTTGAGCTACCGTGAATTTAGCGTTACCGAAATCTTCTTTCGCTAGGCCGCCATCAGAAATTTTCTCACCAGCATTGTAGCCAGCTTCAAATACTGTGCGCATTGTGTCGTTCCACTTGTACATTGGACGAACTACAGCAGAGTACTGGTCAATATCAAAGTTTTGGCCAGTGTAGTTACCACTGCTATCTTTACCGCCGATGTCACTACCCGCTAGATAAGCTAGTTGGTGACCCATTTCCCATGATTCGCCAAGGTTCATTACACCCCAGTTAATCAAGCGGTAACCAGTTGCGTCATTTTGAGCGCCAGAGCGGTCATACCATGCGCCTGAACCACCGAAGCTAGACATTTGAGCACCGTAACCGTTAGTACCGTATTGAAGAACAGTTTGGTTAAAACCATTGTCCATACCTTGGTGAATGATACCAGTAACCATCAAGCCATCATCAGCTTGAACATCTTGACCACTTGATTCAGTCGCAAAGTTGTAAGCTAATGCAACTTCTAGAGACGCATCAGACCACAGGCCAATGTTTGCTAAGCGAACATCTGCGATATAACCATTAACTGTTTCGCCTTTATAAGCAGTTGCGTCTTCATAGTTACTAGCGTCATCTAGTACTGCTTTTTCACAAGTTGCGCTACCTTTACAAGCTTTCAATTTCGCTTGTCCTGCAGCTGTTAATACAGCAGTTGTACCATTTTCAACATTTTGAGAGCCATTATCTTGAATCAGAGCAACAGAAAGCTTCTGGTCACCAATAGATAAGTTTTCAATACCACCACCGGTACCTGATGTGTTCAGGAAATAGAAATCAGTGATGTGGATATCTTTACGTTGGTAGTATGTTTTACCAGCCCAAAGCGTTGCTTCTTTATCTGAAGCGATTACACCTTTGGCTTTAACAGCAAATTGTGCAACGTTGAAGTCACCGTCTTCCCAACCATTTGCGCCGTCTGCACCAGAAGCAATCATTGACTCTAGACGCCACGTTTGCTCACCAGTTTTTAGCTCTTCTGCAAAACCAAACTCAGAGTAGTTGTCATTTTCGTTACCTAGACGACCAACACCATTTTTGTTTACAGATACGTCACCGCCAGAATTTCCGCTAATACCAGTACCAGCACGCATGTAACCATTAAAATCTACAGCGAACGCAGAGCCAGCAGCTAATGTAGTTGCCACTGCTGCAGCAATCAAACTTACTTTTTTCATTCTTAACTCCATTAAGGACGATTTATTTTAGGTTTTTATATTTTTGCTCTCTTGCGGCAACCAAAGGCAGTAATGGTAGTCGTAAGATAGAGAGGTTTAGGGTTTCCCCTGATTCGTTTCAACGGGGTCAATATTAAGAGGGGATGACAAGTTTGACTTCCTCCGCCCCTAAGTTAATTAAGGGGGACTAGAGGGGAGTAGAAAATATACAGAATGGTGTTTTAAAGAGGTAGATCACTTAATATAGGAGGAGTAGACAGCACACAGATCTAATTATTCAACATAAGTGAGATCTAGCTCAAATATATAATTTGAACTTCATCGATGAATTATTTTTTTACCGTAATTAATCTGTGAAGTTGCTTGACCTTACTGTGACAAAGCCTTTTACTAATAGTTCACTGATGTTGATAAACGAACAAGAAATCAAGCAATGACTAGAACGCTCGCTCGCCCTTATCCGCTAGGCGCAACGCTAGGTAACACTGGCTGCAACTTCTCTATTTATTCTCCTGACTGTAAATCTCTTTCACTCGCTCTTTTTGACGAGAACGACGAATTCACCACTTATAAATTGGAAAATGAATACGCTGATATCAGATATGTCTTTATTGATGGTATTAAAGCGGGGCAAAAATACGGCTTCATTGCCGAAACGGACAATGGCCCTATCCTGCTTTCAGACCCGTATGCCAAAGCAATAAGCGAACCGCTCGATTACGTCACGCCATATACCAATGAAAAAAGCTTTGCTATGGCGAAATGTGTCGTTGTTGATGACACCTTCGATTGGCAAGATGTAGAAAAGCCACGCATTAGCCGCGAAGATACCGTTCTTTTTGAAACGCATGTAAAAGGTCTATCTCAACTGCACCCAGAAGTGGCTGCCAATACTAAAGGACGCTACTTAGGGTTAGTGAGCCCTGAAATGCTTGCGTTCTACAAACAGCAAAATATCAACTCTCTACAGCTTTTGCCCATTGCCGCATGCATGCATGAACCACACCTATTAGACATGGGTAAAGTGAACTATTGGGGTTACAACCCATACTTGTTTATGGTGCCTGACCCTCGCTACGCAGAGAAAGATGCCGTAAACGAGTTAAAGACTGCGATTCGCGAACTGCACCGCAATGGCATCGAAGTCATTCTAGACGTGGTGTACAACCACACAGCAGAAGGTGGGGAAGGCGGAACCACCTTCAACCTAAAAGCACTCGATAGCCGCTACTACATTAAACATGGCTGCCATTACGCGAACTTCACTGGCTGTGGAAACACCGTCGACCTTACCCACCAGCCAACACTCAACTTAGTAATGGATACGCTTCGTTACTGGGTAAGCGAATTCCAAGTCGACGGCTTCCGTTTTGACTTGGCAGCGACACTGGGGCGCGAAGGTGACAACTACAACCCTGAGGCTGCTTTCTTTAAAGCCGTAGCTCAAGACCCTGTACTTAAAGAAACTAAGTTAATCGCAGAGCCGTGGGATATTGGTCCTAATGGTTATCAAGTGGGTAATTTCCCGCTTGGTTGGAATGAATGCAATGACAAGCTGAGAGACATCACACGTAGCTTCTGGCGCGGTGATCAGGGGTACCTAAAAGAGTTTGCTACACGCCTAATGGGCTCTCGTGATATCTACAGTGCAGCGCACTGGCCTTACAAATTAACCGTCAACTACATCACTTACCATGATGGCTTCACCATGCAGGATCTTGTGTCTTACAAGCATAAGCACAACGAAGAGAATGGTGAGAACAACCGCGATGGGCATGGTGATAACCGTTCTGAAAACTACGGTGTTGAAGGTGAAACCGAAAACCTGTTAGTTATCGCAACACGTGAAAAGCAGAAACGCAACTTCATGGCGAGCCTGCTGTTTGCTTTTGGTATTCCTCATATTTTGACGGCCGATGTGTTATCTCATACTCAAAAAGGTAACAACAACGCTTACTGCCAAGATGGCGTGACCAGCTGGCTTAACTGGGAAGATTCAGAGCGCAAGACTTACTTCAAGACTTGGTTATCTGAAATGATCTCTGCTCGTCAGCAATACATGGTGCCGTTTATTAAGGCATTCAGTGGCGAAAAGCGTAACTCTAACCGCATCTTCTGGAGCCGTGTCGATGGCACACTTATGGAGCATGACGACTGGAACCGCTTAAGCTCAGTCGCTTTGCATTTAGGTATTGGTAAAGATGGCGACGAGTTAATTTATCTTATCAACCAAACCAATGCGCCAGCACGTTTCTCGTTACCGAATGACCGTGAACAAAACTGGGTAACCATCTGTGATACCAACTTGCGAAACGTTAAACCCGGTCATGCAGAAGGTGAAATGTTGTTGTCGCCAACTTCGATGGCAATTTTGCACTATTCGCCAGATCAGGCTGATTTGATTAAAGCAAAAGCTTAGTCAGCTTAATAAAACACCGAAAACCATAGAAGCCAGTTATATTTACAGCTGGCTTTTTTGTTAGCTGAATATCACAAAAATCATTCATCCATATGGAATCATTTGCATTGATGTGGTTAATGAAACTGTTTAGTATTGCCGTACTATAAAAATGAATCTATAACGTCTTTGGATATCATGGCTTTACCTAAAACATTAATTCGGCTTTTTAAACCATACATTATTTTATTAACTGGAGGGATGCTCTATCTTGCTATGACTCAGCTTGAAAAAGTAGAAACAGCAGCAACAGAACAATCATCATCAAATATTCGTATCGCTAGTTCCACTATTCGCTCAAATATCGAAGCCGTTTTCGGCAAGCTTTACTTTCTTGAGACCAGTTTAGGCTTACCTAAGGCATCCAGCTTTGATGACAAAAAATTTCGCGAAATCAGTGATAATATCCTAAAAAGAACACCCAATTTCTCAGATATCGTTCGATACAAACCGCAATCTCAAAATTATATTTCCACTCGAGGTCTTCCACTTTCGAGCGAACAAATCGCCGTAATACAATGGCATTCAATAGACAACGTCGTTGAGGATTTCTACATTTCTTCCGTTTATCAAAAGCCTGATGGGCGTTGGGTATTTGCGGTAAAACACACGGTAGAAAGATTGAACGAGGAAATATGGATTGAGTTTGATTTAATGCATACCACGCAAGGTTTAAGAGATTTAAAAACGCTTAATAATGGCTATGTATTTGTTGTAGACAGAGCAACAGAGCGACTGGTATTCCACCCGGATCCACAGCGTATCGGTTCTAAATCCATCAGCTTCCATGCAGGGATCAGCCACCAACTCTCACAAGGTGAAACCGTTGGTAAGCACGAATATTACTATCAAGATAACTTCAAAATATCGGTATTTGACGCAGACAACAGCTTAAATTGGGTGTTCATTGCGGGCACTGACCGCCATGACATCTTAACCAGCTCACATCAATTTACGTTGACGGGCTTAGTACTGGGCTCACTCCTGCTATTGTGGATTGGTGCCAACTATCTGGCTTATCGTTTGAACGTGTCCTTGTCACAACTGAATAAAGTCGATGACCTTGTAAGCTTTAAACGAGAATTAAAATCCATACTGGATAGTTTCACCTACCAAAAAGGCATTCAATTCTGTCTCTATCAGCCTGAGAACCACGCATTCAGTACCATCGACTATCACGGAAACAAATCAACGGTACATTGTGACAAAGCCCTTGCCGAACGATTTACACCGGACACCATGGCTTACCGAAGCGGAAAGTACGCAGACCCATTAGCGTGTAAACTCAAAATACACCAACGCCATTACTGTATTCCTTTGCACTCTCGCAAGCAGTTGATCGCAGTGTTGTACGTAAACGCAAACTTACCGATCAGCCAGAGTATTCTGCGTATGATCAGAGATTACACGGAAGTCTCACTGTCCAACTTACTGCTTCAGCACCAGTTGAGTAGCAAGGACTTGATGACGCAATTAGACAACAAAAGTAGCTTTAATATTGCACTGGAAAACTACGCCAACCAGCCTGAAACCTATATAGCTCTACTCGATATCGATAATTTTGACCACGTGAACCGTGCTTATGGTGAAGCTGTGGGTGACAAGATGATCAAGCTGACAGCAGAATCGATACGCAGTTACTTCCCCAAGCCAAAGGGACTTTGCTTGGCTCGTGTTGGAGGAAAGGAGTTCGCAGTATTATTCAAAGCCAATGATGTGAAAGATGCCAAATTCCAGCTAGACCAGTGCAGAGTCGCAATCGCGGAGAAAACCATCGTCACTCCAGATATCACCTTATCGCTAGGGGTTAGCGTGGGATACTCGCAAATAGAGGGTGAAACAGACTCAGCTTTAGCGCTGGCGGAACAAGCGAAACTTATCGCGCAACAACTTGGTAAGAACCGAGTGGAAGGCCATATCAGAGCCGTTGCCAAAGCATCGTAAACCTATACTTACATTTCTGTAGCCACTACAAAGCACCTAGGATTCATACCCTAGGTGCTTTTGTTTTTATGGAAAGTCATTACAATGCGCGTTCAACACGACAATACCCCTTTTCTAACGACACGAGCCTTATGAAGCTAAGTAACCGACTGCAAACTCTCCATTCCCTTGTCAGCAATGACTACCAACATATTTGGGACTGTTGTTGTGATCACGGCTTCTTGGGTGTTCAACTGTTGTCGGATAACAAAGCACCTCAGCTTCACTTTGTCGATATTGTCCCGTCTCTTATGAGCGATTTGGAAAGCAAACTTACGCGTTACTTTCCGCAAGGTGCAATAGCAGAACAGAAAGTGACTAGCCAATGGCAAGTCTACTGTATGGATGTCGCCGCTATCCCGCTTGAGAAACATACTGGCAAACACCTGGTGATTATTGCGGGCGTCGGTGGCGATCTTACTCAAAAGCTCGTCGATGATATTCATCGTCAACACCCAGACAAAGCGATCGATTTCTTGCTTTGTCCGGTGCATCAGCAATTCGAGTTGAGAAGCCATTTAAAGGCGATCCATTTTGGTCTTATTGATGAAGTGTTGATTGAAGAGAACCGTCGTTACTACGAGATTTTATTGGTGAGTAATAGTCGCGGTGATTCAGAAAAGAGCCAAACCGTTAGCGAGATATCAAACGTCGGTGACAAGATCTGGACACCAAGTTGTGATGAACAAGTGAAGGTATCACAGCAATACAAAGCCAAAACATTGCAGCACTACTTACGTATCCATCAAGGACAAGAGAAGCAAGGCAAACCTAGCCAAGTAAAGCATATTATTGATGCTTACCAGGCGGTTAAGCCATAGTAAGTACTAACTTAATGGTTTGAATATTAAGAAAGTCAAATTAATAAAAAAGCCGATAGTTCAATGAGCTATCGGCTTTATTAATGCTATCGATTCAGTTTTAGCTTACTGTTCTTGTTTCTTATAAGCCACATCAGGCTCGTCAACTGTCTCTACCTCAGAAGGCTTATCAACCCCATAAACCGTATCAAGGTAGACGTCTTTCTCTTTCCACGTGCTGTTCAACCAATTGTGGAAGCGACGTTTAAAAGCCTTATCTTCAAAGTAATTACCGTTCACGTTCTCATCCATTGGATGCAATTTAATACGCACAACGACCTTAGTCATTTTGCCCTTCAGCATATCTTCAAACGGAGAGGTTTGGTTTTCAGGGTAAGCTAAGGTCACATCCACGATGCCATCCAAAATTGGGCCCATTGCAGATAAAGCAAATGCCACGCCCCCAGTTTTCGGCTTCAATAAGTGGCGATAAGGGGTCTTTGCTGACGCCAGTTTCTCGTGGTTTGCACGAGTCCCTTCAACAAAATTAACCAATGTTGTCGGTGCTAATTTGAACTTAGTACACGCTTTATTGATTGCATTAAAATCATCATTACGGCGTTCTGGGTTGCGTAATAGGAACTCACGAGAGTGGCGTCTCATGAATGGCATATCTAAGCCCCAGCAGGCCAAGCCAACAAATGGTACGTACAACAATTCATGTTTCAAGAAGTACTTCGTCATCGGCATTTTGTCTTTTAGGATTGAAGACAAAATCACAATATCTGCCCAGCTTAGGTGGTTAGACATCATCAAATACCACTGCTTGGTCGAAATATCTTCCCCCCCTTCCACTTGCCATTCGATATCGTTATTGGCGTTCAACATCCATAAATTA
The DNA here is from genome assembly GCF_041468745.1 of Vibrio sp. 10N.286.52.F8. Taxonomy (NCBI): domain Bacteria; kingdom Pseudomonadati; phylum Pseudomonadota; class Gammaproteobacteria; order Vibrionales; family Vibrionaceae; genus Vibrio; species Vibrio sp. 10N.286.52.F8. Next base: position 69,148 of record NZ_JBFRJF010000023.1, on the reverse strand, counting down.
AGAGAAGCCCAACACCAGAATGTGAAGTTAGCTAAGCGAGTGCATGATTTTTGAACGACAGAAATTGGCAAAATAAGTTTGATTAGGGCAAACAGGCTCACAGCCAATGCGGTGAATGCAGTATTAATGGTCACGAACAATACGTTCAAGGCCATACGAAGATTATCAAGCATAAAACACAGTTATAATGAGAACGAAAGCCGCCATTATACGCATCTATAAATTATTCTCTTCAGTAATTGATTGAATATCCTAGGGGTCAAACCACTCAACCTATGTTAACGATGTTCAACCAGCTAAAGTCTATTAAAACGAAACCAAAACACATGCACGAGTCATTTGGACTCAAATAGTATGTTGTCTTTTTGACAACATTCGACCCAATAATTAACCTTTAATCAGTATTGATAAGCATTCTCATTATTGGCGTGGTACATGCAACTCTAAAGTGTAAATAGTTGAGTATCCTTAATGAGATAACTTCTCTTCTTAAAGGTGGATGATATGACAGATATTCCTCATGGTTTAGTTACAGGCAAAGTCCTAAACAAAACAGAATGGACAGATCAATTGTTCTCACTCCAGGTTAGTGCACCTGTCTCTTCTTATCAGGCAGGTCAGTTTACTAAGCTTGGCTTGCTCAATAACGAAGGTGAGTTTGTGAGACGCGCTTATTCTATGGTGAATGCACCAGAGCATGAGCAAGGACATCAGCATCTAGAGTTTTTGATTATTAAGGATCAGAACGGTCAGCTCTCGCCTCAACTTCACGAATTGCAAGCTGGTGATGACATCTTTGTCGGGAAAGACCCAAGTGGCTTTATGACATTAGATGAGATCCCAGAGATCGCCGACGATCTATGGATGCTTTCAACCGGAACCGCGGTAGGCCCATTTATCTCAATACTTGAGAGCATGCAGATACAGCAAAATGAGTTGGCTTCAGACAAAGCCTCTTCATTCAAGAATCTGGTTCTAGTGCATGCTGTAAGAACAGAGCAAGACCTGACTTATCGAGATCGTATCACTCAACTCGTTAATCACTTTCAAGGGAGACTTAAATATGTGCCAATTATTTCTAGAGAATCAGTTACCGGAACTTTGCGCGGACGAATCCCAAATTTGTTACTTGGAGGCGACCTCGAGCAAGCCGCGTCTGTCGCTTTCAATCAAACCCGCAGTTTTTTCTACCTTTGCGGCAATCCGCAAATGGTTCGTGACACAAGCGAAGCGCTAACTAGCTTAGGTTTCGAAAAGCACTTACGCAGAAAACCCGGTCAATTCAGCAGTGAGAACTACTGGTAAATAACAACCGCCACTCGTTAGACAGAAGCACAACTTTCAAAGAACAGTTAGAGAAGAGGTTTTATATGAGTCATTTACGTATTCCGTCACACTGGAAAATTCAACGTTCCACACCCGAAAGTAAGATTCATTCAATATTGATGAACTTATAAGCAAGCAACCTCGTAATGTGATTTTTAATGTTCAATAAGTGAAGACAAAAGATCAAATAACCATAGCAATTACAATGACTAATGGTGATAGACAAGAGAAAAAAACTCTAGCACACTGAACAGAGTTATTAGTTTTAATCCCGTCTCAGAGAATGAATTAGTGGGTTATTTATATTTTAGGTAAGAGAGGAAGCCATGCTCAACATTGCTTTTTTTAGCTCAAAATCATACGACGAAAAATCATTCGAACTGGCAAAAGGCGAACTCAACGCTGAGTTTCATTTTCACGATTTTCGACTCACCACAACAACAGCAAAAATGGCGCACGACAACGAAGTGGTTTGTGCGTTTGTAAACGATGACCTATCGCGAGACGTGTTAGAGATTCTTGCTCAAGGCGGCACCAAGTTAATCGCGATGCGCTGTGCGGGCTTTGACAAGGTCGACCTAGACGCAGCCAAAGAGTTTGGTCTGCAAGTGGTTCGCGTTCCGGCTTACTCACCAGAATCGGTAGCAGAACACACGGTTGGCATGATGATGTGTTTGAACCGTAAACTACACAAGGCATACCAACGCACTCGTGATGCGAACTTCTCTCTTGAGGGGTTAGTTGGCTTTAACTTCCACGGTAAAACGGTCGGTGTGATTGGCTCGGGTAAGATTGGCCTAGCGACGATGCGAATTCTGAAGGGTTTAGGCATGAATATCCTATGCTATGACCCATATCCAAACCCGTTAGCTGTTGAGTTAGGCGCTAAATACGTTGAACTCGACGAACTTTACCAAGAGTCTGATGTGATTTCTCTACACTGCCCAATGAGTAAAGAGAACTACCACCTATTAGATGCGACTGCGTTTGAGAAGATGAAAGACGGCGTGATGATTGTCAACACCAGCCGTGGTGAACTACTGGATTCCACAGCTGCTATCGAAGCGCTTAAACAGAGTAAGATTGGCGCACTTGGTCTTGATGTGTATGACAACGAGAAAGAGCTGTTCTTCCAAGACAAATCAAATGACGTGATTGTCGATGATGTGTTCCGCCGTCTATCTGCTTGTCACAACGTGCTGTTCACAGGTCACCAAGCTTTCTTAACCAAAGATGCTCTGTTCAATATCGCGAACACAACACTCACCAGTGTTGATGCTTTCTTTGCTGGCAACACCAGCGGCAACGAACTCGTTTAATAACAGATTGAGTTAACAGCAGGCTGAGTTAAAAACAAACTAGGTCTACAGATACAAAGCCACGCTATTCTGAAGTGAACAGCGTGGCTTCGTCGTTTATTCAGTATTCTAAAACCGTTCCTAGACGCAGAAATGACAATCTTCAGTGTCTAAACCATAAACGCCTTTTCTAATAGCAAGGTGCTCTTCACCGGCTTTGACGCCCATCTCGTAACCTGTATTAAGAGTACTTTGATCCATAGTTAAACGCTTAACCGCGAAGGCTTCAGGTGGCGCTATCACTTTAATAGTCGCATCTTTGGGTGGGTTACGAATGAACTCCAGAGACTGGTTGTAGTTTTCAGCACGTACCGCCATCGACTCAGCAATATTCGGGAATTTCTTTAATAGTTTCTTCAGCATCCATTGGTGCTTTTGAGGCTTCATTCGGTAGCTCAATGGGTGAGACAGAATCACGGTAATATCGCGTGCGCCACGGCGATATGCTTCACGAACCGGAATCGAATCGGCTACACCGCCATCGGTATAACAGCCACCAGAGAAACACGGAGTTTCACGGTAAGCGATAGGTAAAGCCGTTGTTGCTTCAACAACATTAGAAAGGTTTTCTGGCTTAATATGGTAGTAGTCTGCACTGCCCGTATCGACATTTGTGACAGCAGCAATGAGTGGGATACTTGAAAACAACTCACCACAATCGAGTGGATAACGTTGATTGGATTCGTTCCATAACCATTTAACATCTACCAAGTTACCGCCTTTGGCAAAGCGAGCAGGATTAAAGAAAGTTTTATCCGTCGCCATCGTGGTGATCACATCATAACTGCGTTTTGGTGCATGAGATAAGTAGCCAACCAGATTCGACACACCTGCAGATACGCCGATGGCAAAATCATAAGGACGGAAATCGTCTTGCATGAAGGCGTCTAAAACTCCAGCAGCAAAAATACCTCTCATTGCTCCACCTTCAACGATTAATGCGCTCTTATTCATCTCAAACTCTTCTACTTTATAAACTGATAGTCGTAGAATAATCCCATCACTCTTACAAAGATAATGGGATAGATTTATCAATTCGATAGGTAAAAACTATCAATGTGGATTGTTAGATTTTTCAATGACTTAGGGTTGCTTGATATTCAGCGAGATCAAAAAAGGCCATCGAGTAGTTCACTCAACGGCCTTTCAATTAACGAATCAAGATGATTGATTACGACTTAAATTCGCTCACATCGATTTCAAGCAGTTTACCAATGCCTTCACCGTATGCAGGGTCAGCTTTGTAACAGTGTCTTAGGTGACGCAATTGAATCTCTTTTGGCACGCCGCCTAGGTTGCGAGCAGTGTTATCAAAAAGAATCGCTTGCTTCTCTGGTGTCATTAGGCGGAACAAGTCACCCGGTTGCGAGAAGTAATCTTCATCTTCGCGGTGATCCCAGTGTGCTGCTGCGCCATCTAGGTTCAGTGCTGGTTCAGCGAAATCTGGTTGCTCAGCCCATTGACCTTCGTTGTTTGGCTCATAACCTAATGTGCCATCGAAGTTACCATCGACACGCATCGCGCCATCACGGTGGTAGCTGTGTACTGGGCAACGAGGCGCATTCACTGGAATGTGCTGATGGTTTACACCCAAACGGTAACGTTGTGCATCACCGTAAGCAAACAGACGACCTTGCAGCATTCTGTCTGGAGAGAAACTGATACCCGGAACCACGTTAGCAGGGTTGAATGCAGACTGCTCAACTTCAGCGAAGAAGTTTTGCGGGTTACGATTTAGCTCAAATTCGCCCACTTCGATCAACGGGTAATCTGCATGAGGCCAGATCTTAGTCAAATCGAACGGGTTGTATGGAACCTTCGCTGCATCCGCTTCTGGCATCACTTGTACTTTCAACGTCCATTTCGGGAAATCTTGGTTATCGATGCTGTCTAGCAAATCACGTTGGTGGCTTTCGCGATCATCACCGATCACTTGTGCCGCTTCTGCGTCAGACAAGTTCTTAATACCTTGCTGAGATTTGAAGTGGAATTTAACCCAGAAACGTTCGTTGTCAGCATTAATGAAGCTGAACGTGTGACTGCCGAAACCATGCATGTGGCGGTAAGTCGCAGGGATACCGCGATCACTCATCACGATAGTAATTTGGTGAAGTGCTTCAGGTAAAGAAGTCCAGAAATCCCAGTTGTTCTTCGCGCTGCGCATGTTAGTGCGAGGGTCACGTTTAACGGCGTGGTTTAAGTCTGGGAACTTAAGAGGATCACGAAGGAAGAATACTGGCGTGTTGTTACCCACCATATCCCAGTTGCCTTCTTCAGTATAAAACTTCAATGCAAAGCCACGAATATCACGTTCAGCATCGGCAGCACCGCGCTCACCCGCAACTGTTGTGAAACGTGCAAACAAGTCGGTTTTTTTACCTATTTCAGAGAACAATTTTGCCTTGGTGTATTTTGTGATGTCGTGTGTAACGGTAAATGTGCCGTAAGCACCTGAGCCTTTCGCGTGCATACGACGCTCTGGAATCACCTCACGATCAAAATGGGCCATTTTTTCTAAAAACCAAACATCTTGAAGAAGTTGAGGACCGCGTTTACCCGCAGTTTGAACATTCTGGTTATGAGCAACAGGACAACCCGCAGCTGTAGTTAATTTTTTACTCATCATCTATTCCTTATTACCTTTTAGATGCACCATCTTTGTTGCATCTTTACTTCTGAATGGTGGCTATTCATCACACAAAACCACGCAGTAATTAAGGATATAGAATACGCCTGGGCTAAAGTAAAATATAATCGTTTGTATTTATCGTTATCATGGATAAAACCTATCAAATTAATGATCTAAATCATAATCATAATCATTCAATATTGACAATAATATTTACAATATAATAATCATGAACTTACAACACGAAGAAAACCAAAGCTAGGCGCAGCCTACCTCGTAGAAGCCACTATTTTTGAGATATTTTGTGACCTAACCGTAAAGTCGCTGCGATATTTCTTGCCGTTCTTGTTAAGTTAAGCTCCGCCTCTTGTAATACTTTTTCTAAAGTTTGTGGCGATCTTACAGTTCCAAACAAGCTGCTCATTTCGCCGTAAAGCGCTTCTACTTCGGTGCCTAAAGATCCGGCAATTCCTATGGTTGGAATGCCCTGTAAGCTCGCACGTTTGGCAATGCCATAAGGTGTTTTTCCTTGCAGAGTTTGATTGTCCATCTGCCCTTCACCGGTAATCACAAGGTCGGCACCTTTCAACACATCATCGGCTTGCAAAACGTCCAGTACCATCTCGATACCGGGTTTAATTTGCATGTTGAATAGCAAACCAAGTCCCATCGGCGAGCCACCAGCCGCACCATAACCCATACGCTTTTGAACGGATTCACCGCCGTCTACACAACCTTGCGTTTCTGCGACTTGAGCAAAATTCGCAAGCGCCTTATCAAGCATCACAACTTGTTCTGGGCTTGCGCCTTTTTGTGGGCCGAATATATGGCTAGCACCGTTATCACCACACAACGGATTATCAACATCGCATGCCACAATCAACTCGACATCTGCATAGCGCGAATCCAAACCTGTAAGATCTATTGATGCTAATTCTGCAAGTGCAGCACCACCTCGGCCAAGCTCTTGTCCAGTACTATCTTGCCCTTTGCCATCTTGCCCTTTACTAACTAACAAGCGTCCACCTAACGCTTGAACAATACCTGCACCACCATCGTTGGTCGCACTGCCACCCAATCCTAAAATAATGCTCTCAGCACCTTGTTCAATGGCTTCTAAGATCAATTGCCCTGTACCAAATGAAGAAGCTATTAACGGGTTACGCTGTTCTGATTTAAGTAAATCCAAACCAGAGGCAGCGGCGATCTCAATTAAAGCCGTTTTCTTAGGATTCTGATCCGACGGTTCTAGCATTGCCCATTCTGCATTGACTGGTTGCCCTAACGGCCCTTCGACTTGGCTATGTCGCTTTTCACCAAAAAGCCCTTGGAGCAATACATCCACAGTCCCTTCACCGCCATCGGCCAAAGGCAAGGTCACATAGTCAGCGTCAGGGAAGATTTCACGAAAGCCCTTTTCGATACACGCTGCCACCGATAAGGCAGATAAAGACTCTTTAAACGAGTCTGGTGCAATAACAATTTTCATACTGAGAGATCCAAAAGATTAGTAATTTTGATGAGTGCCCGATCCAAAAATGCCCCTATTGAAGATCAGCAAGCTAATCACTTAATAGGGGCAGTATATAAAGCTATGCAATATTAGTTAGTAACGGCTGTCTTTACTTGTGATTTCTCTTTACTTTTTAGCCACACAAACAGAGCACCTAACACAGCAATTGGTATCAGTGGATCAATCCACGTACCGCCTTTACCAAATACCAGGTTGAGAACCATGATGATGCTTGCACCAATCGCCCATGCGATAGTTGAAGACACAGACCAGATCTTGATTTGGTCTGCAAGTTCAGTAATACCTAACGTACGGTTAATGATATGAAAGTATGAATCGTTCAAATGAGAGAAGCCAACCGGACCTACCGCACATGCAAGTGCTACGAATACTGGGTCTAGACCTAACGTTTCAACCAATGGCAGCGTCATCGTTGCTGCAACCATCATTGATGCCGTTGCTGAACCTTGGATTAGACGAAGCATTGAAGCAATTGCTAGTGGTACAAGTAGAGGTGGAATACCGCTGCTCGCGATAGCTTCGGCTACTTGAGGGCCAGCACCTGATGCTTTAAGTACTGCACCCATTGCGCCACCACAGCCAGTTACCACAAGAATTAGACCTGTAATAGACAGAGCATCATCCATAGAGCTAACCATGTCTTTGCGCTCAATATGACGAGTAAGACCGTATAGCGCCATAAGAACACCGATACCAACAGCAACCACTGGGTTACCAATCAACGAAATAACGTTGTGCATTGCAGTGTCACCTTGACCAACAAGCGTGTTGATTAGGATGAATGCGATTGGCAGCAGAATTGGACCGAATGATAAAAAGTTACTTGGTAGCTCTCTGTCATCTGTTTCTTTTACTTTCTCAAGGTTTGCCCAATCAGCTTGGTTCGTAATCCATGTTTCACCGTTTGGTACGCGGTAGTACTCGTTACCTACTCGGCGAATATAAATCATAGAAAGAAGCATCATAGGGATAGAAACCATCAAACCCCACAACATGTACTCACCTAGATCTACACCTAGAATTCCAGCCACAGCAACTGGGCCCGGTGTTGGTGGCACAAGTGCGTGAGTGATAAGCAAGCCAAGTGCTAGAGTCACACCAAGGCCAACCGCTGACTTACCCGTATCTCGTGAGATTGCGCGAACAAGGGAATGCAAAATGATGTACGCAGAGTCACAAAAAACCGGGATAGCCACTAATACGCCAGTGAAACCTAGTGCTAAATCTTCACGGCCTTTACCACAAAGCTTAACAAAGGTTTTTGCCATACGAACCGCAGCCCCAGAACGTTCGAAACACGCGCCCATGATCACGCCAAACGCGATAATCAGGCCAATGCCGCCTAAAACACCACCGAAGCCTGCTTTAATTGCGTTGATCAATTCGGTTGGTGCCATTCCTGCAAACAGACCCATGATGATACTTGCAATAATCATAGCAAGTGCGACTGGAATTCTCGTTTTAATAATCATACCCATCATGGCTAAAATGCCAATTACGATGCCTATCAGTGCTCCATCCATTTTATATTCCTTTTGTCTCTTTCTTCATTTTTATGAAAATTGTAGGGTGGTGCATATAGGTGATATCGGGATCACCTATTGCACTTTATCGTTATGTGTTGGCTTACCTGTAAGCCGTGTTATCTAAATCAGTTTTTACTTTTATGGTTCGTTACATATAAACGCCATTCACACCACGCTATAAATAACTTTTTACCCAGCCAAGCCCCTCTTCTGTCGTGCCTCTTGGGTTATATTCACAACCAATCCAACCTTGGTAACCTGAATCATCCAAAACACTAAATAAGTGTGGGTAGCTCAATTCGCCTTCCGATGGTTCATGCCTTTCTGGTACAGAAGCAATTTGGATATGGCCGGTATAAGCAGCAACTTCACGAATCAAAGTACTTAAATCACCATCCATAATTTGCGCGTGATAAAGGTCGAGTTGCAACTTCACATTTGGCCTATCGACCAACTTAATCAGTTCGACAGCATCACGTTGGTGAGCAACGAAGTAATTAGGAACATCACGGCTATTCAGCGGTTCAATCATCAATTCAATGTTTTGCTCAGCAAACTGGTCTGCCGCAAAACGAATGTTCGATATGAACGTCTCTACGTGTTGCTCTTTAGTAAAACGTTCATCCAGTAGACCAGACATAGCGTGTACTTTTTTACAGCCTAAAGCTTTGGCATACATAAGCGCGTTGTCGACACTGGCTTTGAATTCATCTTCACGACCAGGAATAGCGGCAAAGCCACGCTCGCCTGCATCCCAATCACCTGGAGGCATATTAAAGAGCGCTTGTTCAAAACCAAATTTCTGCATTTTTTCTGAAAGCTCTTCGGCCTCAAATGCATAAGGGAATAGGTATTCAACTGCTTTGAAGCCCGCTTGGTGTGCCTTCTCAAAACGCTCTAGAAATGGCACTTCTGTGAACAGCATTGTTAAGTTTGCAGCGAACTTAGCCATTATTTTCCTCTCCCTTTTAAATCCATCACTTCTTCGTCTGTTAGGTAACGGATGTCTTTATCTTTCAATAAGAACGCCAATTTAGCGGTCTCTTCCAGTTCTTCGGCGTTATCCACCGCATCTACAAAATCGGTACCAGTGACTACTGGGCCGTGGTTTGCTAACAAAAATGCTCGATAATCACCTGCTCGTTTTGCCAACTCTTCAGCAATTTTTGGGTCACCCGGACGTAGGTAAGGAATCACTGGCAACTCACCAATTCGCATCACGAAATACGGTGTGAAAGCCTTAATCGCGTTGTTACCATCCAACCCTTCAAGGCAAGACAGTGCAGTTAGATATGTAGAGTGCAGGTGCACAATCGCATTGCACTCTTCATTATTTCTATAAATCGCTAAGTGGAACGCGGCTTCTTTCGAAGGCTTCTTACCTGAAATGTGGTTCCCATCAATATCAACAACCGACAATTCCTCAGCGATAAGGCGACCAAATGAAGAGCCTGTTGGTGTTGCTAGAAAATGTCCATTTGGCAATTTGATAGATAGGTTACCTGCGCCACCTGTAGCATAACCTCGCTCGAACATTGAACGAGCGAGCGTGACCATTTGCTCTCTTAACTGCTGCTCGTTCATCAAAACTTTACTCATTTGAATCTCGCTTATGAAAAGAATGATTGAGCTTTAGCGAAGAAGTTTTCATCACCAAAGTTGCCAGATTTAAGTGCCAATGAAAGATCACCTTCAACCGACCTCACCCAAGGCACACCTGGTGCGATTTGAGGGCCAATATGAAAACCTTTCACGGCTAGACTTTGCGTCACTACGCCTGATGTTTCACCACCAGCAACAATGAAGTTTTTCACACCATGTTGGTGCAGTTTGATAGCGAGTTGACTAAAAAACTGTTCAACGGCGTGGCTTGAAGCTTGTGCGCCGTATTCTTCTTGAATGGCTTTCAGTGCGGCGGCATCTGCGGTTGCATAAACCAAAGGAGCAAACTCGCCTTGGTTATTGGTCATCACCCAATCGAACACATCATTGGCGTATTGATCATTGGTTAAGCAAGCCTTCACATCGATAGCAAAGTGAGGAGCGAGCTGCTTGTATACCGCAACTTGTTGGTTAGTCATCACTGAACAAGAACCAGAGAACACAACGGTTGGTGCTTTGACTGGGCTGCCGGCATGTTTTGCATCACTTTGGTCAGCAAGATGTCCTGTCCAATTTTTAGCGATACCAGCAGCTAGGCCTGAGCCACCTGTGATTAGTTTCAGAGATTTAGCCGCTTGACCTAACGTCACCAAGTGCTCTGCATTAAATGCGTCTACCACGGCGTAGCGACTACCTTGAGCTTTGAGTTCGTTAAAACGAGCGGTAACCGCATCAGCGCCCTGTTCAATCGTTTGAAAGTTAACTAAACCGGAAACACCTTCTGATTGTGCGTCCATCATTCGAACCACACTTGAATCCGTCATTGGTGTAACAGGGTGATTACGCATACCTGAATCACTGAGCAACTCACCAAAAACAAACAAGTGACCGTTGTAAACCGTGCGACCATTTACTGGCAATGCAGGGCAAACCATAGTGAAAGATTCTCCAAGTTCCGCCAAAAGTGCATCTGTTACGGGACCAATATTGCCCTCAGCGGTACTGTCGAACGTTGAGCAATATTTAAAGTAAAACTGTTGGCAACCTTGAGATTGAAGCCATTTAAGCGCAGTAACCGAATCCGTCACCGCTTGGTCAACTGGGCAAGAGCGAGATTTAAGGCTGATCACCACAGCATCTGCTGATGTGTCAAACTCTCCCGTTGGAATCCCATTCAGTTGAACAGTGCGCATACCGTTTTCAACCAAGAAACCAGCAATGTCTGTTGCACCTGTAAAGTCGTCTGCAATAACACCTAATAACATGATTATTTCTCCGCCTTTGACGTGTTTACACCCGGCAGGTCAATACCTTGGAAGACTTTTATCACTGCACTGTCGTCTTCTTGACCAAATCCAGCATTACTCGCGCTAACGAACATGTTCAGTGCAGCACTTGATAATGGGAGTGGGAATTTCAGGTTTTGAGCGGTATCTGATACCAAGTTCAAATCCTTCACAAAGATATCAACCATAGATTTTGGAGAGTAATCACCATCGACTACGTGCTTCATGCGATTCTCGAACATCCACGAGTTACCCGCTGCGTTAGTCACAACGTCGTACATCAGATCTAGAGGGATATTCGCGCGAGCTGCTAATGCCATTGCTTCAGCGCCTGCAGCAATGTGAACACCTGCAAGTAATTGGTGGATGATCTTTACAGTCGCACCAAGGCCAATAGCTTCACCGATGTTGTAAACTTTTGCCGCCGTCGCATCGAGTACCGGAGCCAGTGCTTCAAATGTGGTCACCGCACCTGAAGCCATAATCGTCATTTCACCCGCTTCTGCTTTTACTGCACCGCCGGACACTGGCGCATCCAGCATCACAAGATCATGTTCAGCAAGCTGAGCTTCGATTTGTTTCGCGTCTTCTGCTGAGATCGTTGCCGAGACCATAACTGGCGTGTTAGGTCTCAGTGCCGCCGCAAGACCAGTCTTAAACAGTACCGTGTTAACTTGAGCTGCATTCACAACCAATACCAAAACTGAATCAAGTTTGTCGGCAAACTCAACCGCGCTTGTAGAGACCGCTTTTGCGCCATATTCACCCAAGTTTTCAAGCGCTTGCGGATTCAAATCGAAACCATATACATCAAGGCCTGCACGCACGCATGACTTCGCTGCGCCCATGCCCATAGAACCTAAACCGATAACACCAACAGATTGAACTTCTTTCATAGCAAGATGCCTTTCACGTAATTATTGAATTCTAGATTTGTTAATTCTTGTTTATGTTTGTGATTATATGTGAAGCAATCGAATGCGACTTAGTGACAAGTCACACATTTAACAAAAGTTAACATTAATGAGTAATTTAACCCTTTAGAGGCATTAGATAAGGGTAATTTCGGCAGCAATCACAGTTCTAATTGCTATTTCACAACAGATATTCACAGATATTCACAAAACAACCAAAGATTGATAGGATGATGAAAAATAAGAACATAGAAGAAGAATCATGATTCCAGCGGAACGTCAGAGAACCATTTTGTCACTATTATCACACCAAGAAGTGATCAGTATTTCTGAGCTTGTTGAGCACTTAGAGGTGTCTCATATGACTATTCGTCGAGATATCGTAAAGCTAGAGACATCAGGGAAAGTGATTTCAGTTTCGGGCGGTGTTCAGCTGACTAAAGCACTTCACAGCGAATTGTCACACGACATAAAGGTAGAACAGCAAGCAAGCGAAAAAGCTCAAATAGGTCAACTAGCGGCTCAATTGGTTCCTAAGTATTCGACTATCTACTTAGACGCTGGAACAACCTCTTTGGAGATCGCCCACCAACTTGCAGGGCGAGATGATCTGCTTATCATCACCAATGACTTCGCAATTGCCGCGTACCTAATGAACAACACACAATCTGAGATTTACCATACTGGTGGCAAGATTGACCGTGAAAATCAATCGAGTATTGGGGGTAAAGTGGCTGAGTTTTTGGCAGGGATGAATATTGATATTGCGTTTATCTCTTCTTCATCTTGGAATCTAAAAGGGCTCTCGACACCTTGTGAAAATAAGGTGTTAGTCAAACAAGCCATTGTTCAAGCAGCTAATTCAAACTATCTGATTTCAGACTCAACCAAATACGGGCGCATCGCTACCTTCCACGCCTTAGATTTAAGCGCGCTTGATGGCGTGATCACCGATATTGATCTTTCGAGTAGTGTGATTGATGAACTTCAAGACAAAGGTATTAAGGTAATTAATTCGTAACGGATCCTCATCAATTTTCAGGCTCACCAACCAAACATTCAGAGCCTGAATAACCCAATTCCAAGAACATTTATTTATCCACTCGATAAAAATAATTTTTACAGTTAAGCGTGTTTATTCATTAATAATATTGTCGTTGGTCGGCATAATAGTCATGAGTCCATTCAACGAGTTAGGTTATGTTTTTCAAGCGCCTTTTGGCATTGGTTTTACCCGTTACTTTTGTATTTTCCGCGCACACCGAAACGTTTAGTGAGCGAATGGAACGCATCGAACAAGAGAATGTACTGGCGAAAACCATGAGTGAAGAACAAGTTGAATTGATACAAAAAGTCGTACAGACCAACCACTGCGCTAAAGTGGCGTTAACCCATCACCAACGCATTTTAGGCCAATATAAGGTTGAAACGTCCTCTTCAGAGTTATTTGTAAAATGGCGTCAACTCGGTAAGCAGTTAGACGCTCAATACGAAACGGATTACCCCGCCTACCCTAAGCACGCTTTTCAGGAGTACCTTGCGGCTTCAAGCAAAGTCGATGGTTACCTTTTTGCTTTAATCGACAATGGATTAAACGAGCAATCGTGGATCGCCAAAGAGTTTAAGCTGTGTAAAAAGAATAAGCTGATATCCCGAGCCTAAGCTCTAGTCTGCTCTGGTTCGAAAGTGCTCACTCGCATTAGTTCTAATAAAGTAAGAACAGCCCTTCATAACCGCCAATTTCGATTTCACTCACATAGTCACCAACGTTACCGTTAGCATCAACAGGTTTCATTGGAACATTCAGCGCGATGGTGAGTTTTGCCGCGTCATAAAAGCTCGGATTCTTACCGTGGAAATCCGTGCGATACAACACACGACCATTGCTGAACTCTCTCGCTAACACCATGTCCTCAGGGCCACCAGCAACCACCTGATTTTCAGATTGATACATAAAGTACGTGAACGTCGGTAGAACGTGAGTCATGCCATTGGGCAGATCAGCATGCACCATTTCGTTCATCGAGGCATCGCCAACGATGGTGTAGTCAGCGGGCTGAGGTGTCGTTGTCGATAGCATCAAAGGAATCGGCGCAAAGCCATGTGGGATTTGATGACTCGGCTCTCCCAAATCAACAGCCAATAACGAACTTGGTTGGTAGGCGATGTTTTTAGGGACACCACTTTGCCAGAAAATCTCAGCCGTCGTATTGCCACTTCCATAGACGTAACCATTGTTCCACTGATTAAAGTAGCTATGTTGAGCGTGTCGATTGAGGTGGTAGATCGCTAGGGTCGAGTATTGGTCTTGCTTCCAATTCTCTTCACTATTTTCAAGGTACTGAACTCGCCCATAACGCGTTGTCGCCTGAAAAATTACACTTTGTCCATTATAGGCGAGCGCAGAATTATCCCAGAATTTAGAGATCCCCGAGTAACCACTAAACCCAGTAGACGGAAAAATGTAGTGCTCGCGTAAATACAGAGATCCCGCCTCGCTAAGATGAGACTGTCCATTTCGACCCAGTAAGTTCGCGGTTCCGATATTCAACCCAATCGACGCATCACTTTCTAAAGCAGATAGATTTTTCAGAAACGCTGAAAATTGTTGTTTATAGAGATCATCCGCTTGATTCGAACCCGCAACAGCTCCTAACTCTTGAACATGCCCGCCAGAATGAACATAGAACTGATTCGAACCAATAAGCTTATTTGTGTCGTCGTTGTACGCACCATTCAAACCTTGGCTTGCCCAGCTTTGCTTGTAGTAGCGATGAATAGCAGATAGATAATCCGCGTTTGCGACGTTCGTTAGCGACCAAGATGAGTTAGCGCTCCACATTCGACCAAATGGCACCACTCTTGATTCCCAACGAAAACGTGCTGTCGCGTTCTTATTGGTTCGATTTCGATACTCGCTTGGCGACAAGTAGTTATCACCATCTAGGTCTGCAGACACATCAAAACCACGGATTTTTCGCCATTGGCTGATAGCATTGCCGTCCGGGGTTGAAGTCGGAGCATCGGTTAACTTGACGGTTGGAAAACTGTTTTTGAGTTTTACTTCTTTTAAACGCGGCCTGTCGTCGGCATTCTCACTTTGCCAACGAACTCTCACAACGTATAAGCGCCCACCATCTCTCAAAAAGGTTGAACCAAAATACTGGCCGCCGCCATAACTCGCACCGCTCCCATCATGAGTTGTAGCTCTTAACCAGTTATCCGGAAGGTTCCAGATCACCGATTGGTTTTTGGTCATATTGAGCGTTTTGTCTTTCTTTACATCAAGCCTTTCCCATTGTGAAACCCTACCCTGAGAATCAATAGCAGTTGGGTATTCAATCCAAAATTCACCGCTGCCAGCAAACTGTGAGAACTTAAAGGTCAGCCGTTCGAACTGTTCAGCATGATAGACATACAAAGCCCCACCCTGTTCGAAATTCTCAAACACATCGGCATCCCACGGAGGCTCTTGATACAACCAAAAACCAGCATGGTCTTCACTGGCTGTATAACCCAAGATCATAGGTTTTCGGTTTAAAAGGGTCTTTTCGCCATGAGTTTTATCAACTTCGGCAATGACAGTATCTTCAGAAAAGTGCAGGAAATAGTCTTCGAAATTGAGGCCTTCTAACTCAGCTTGGTTACGGAGATCGTTCTCCAACCAACCCGAGTTCATCGCCATGACTTGGTTGTACATATAACCAATTGTCGTGGCCCGCTCATTGTCGGCTTTGTCGGCATAAGCTCCGAACACAATATCACTGTTGGAAATTTCCCAATCAATGACGGCATTCGTAGATAGTGGGGAGCCCAAAAGATCAACACCAACTTCATGTTGCCCTGGCAGCACAACCGCTGTACCAACAGCAAAAGCGTAACCAGCGATTAAACATGACGGTATGAGTGCGAGCAGCCCAGAAATGTAGGTTTTCATGATTCAAATTTCCTAATCGATACTGTCATGCCTTAAATCACAAAACGAAAAGTCAGCCAACTTACGTGTCAATTTAGGAATCAAAATACGAAAAAAGTATCGACTACATGGCTCTATTGTTCAAGTGCTCGTCTGTCTTGTTTCATCGGTGGCAAGTAAAACGAGCAAATGCCGATTCAAAATCAATGCATTAAGGAAAATATAAGTTTTTGTGATTTTAATTTTATTTGGAAACCAAGTATCTCCGGCTAACGAGAAATCAGCTCAGATTTTCTCAAAATGAGAATAATACGGTTTGGAAGATGAGAAGTTATCAGAGCCTAGAACTCAGAATAGGACTTGGATTTGCTGTATCGAATCTCAGTTTGAGCGCCACACTATTGAAACTCAATTTGGATAGGCTGTCTAAACAAGAACGATGACAACGCTCCTTAAAGCCTCTTGTTCCACTTCCCTTGATGGTCGCGATCGCAATTTTCTTGCGTATCGTAGCTAACATGCTTATCGATATTCTTCAGTTGAATTCCAACTTGATTGAACGCTTGTTGAATAGCCCCTGAGACACTCTGTTGACCTTCGCCACTTAAGAAGTTCGTTCTATCCTGATTGGTATCGAATACACAGACAATTTTCAAACTTTGCGGAAAAGAGGAAAAGTTGACCGAGTGAGTCACCCACAAAAAACCATCGAAGCCTTTCAGCGTGTCTTCACAAACGTCAGTTAACACGTCTCTGATTTGATTCTCGATTTTCTTATCTGATTTACGCATGCGGCAAAGGTCCTATTTAACACCTTAAAAAATAAGGTTTTTCGGTCAGTTTCGTACTACCTGATATTGGACACTGTGGCGGTTTCAAATGCAAAGTATTTATTGGGGAGAGTCGACTGGAAGATATAGAGGAAACGCCTCATGTTTGATAGCTTACGAGGCGATCAAACATGAGACGAGTATAGAATTTACTAAAACATTAGCTCGCCGCTTGTTCCCAATCAGTTAATAACTTCATGGTTACGCGAGAGTCTTGATGAGTTGCCATTGGCGCAGCAAGTTGTGTGTCACCTCGCTCAACCGCTTGGCGAATATTACGCACTTGATAATGGAAGCCATCGCCTTGCGCTTCGACTTTCACTTCACGTTTCGACGTTTCATAGATCTCTACCGTACACGTATTTTCTTCGGTCGGTAGCCATGGGTTGGTGTCGAGTGTGATGCAGCCTTTGCTACCTAGAATCGTAAAACCATGCTTTAAACCGTGGTCTTCAGCAGTGTGGATTTGTGCGGTAAAACGGTCGTTGAAATGCATCATCGCCGACGATTCACAGATATTGCCATCTTCGCCTCGTCGACCGATTGCTGAGATCTGCACGTCATCGAACACGCTCTCACCAAATTGCTGCTGCGCAACAGAGTGAATCAGCGACATTGGGTAACAGCCAAGGTTGTATAGCGCGCCTTTGCTCGCAGGATTCACGAACTGATCAATCGCCGCAACGTAGGAACCTTGAATTGAACGCACTTCGCCAATCTCACCAGTTGCCAGTTCTTGATGAAGCTTGGTGATAAGTGGATGGTTTAAATACATCAAACCTTCAGCAAAGAATACGCCCGCTTCTTTCACGGCTAGTAAAGCTTGCTCGGTTTTTTCCATATCTACCGACAAAGACTTCTCACACAAGATCGCTTTGCCTTTTTGAGCCGCTTTAATCACATACTCATGATGAACGTGGTTTGGTAGAGCAATGTAGATAATGTCGACCGACTCATCTTCAATCAAGGCTTCATAGTTGTTGAAGGTTCGTGTTGGCTGGTATTGGGCAGCAAACTCATTGAGTGTTTTCTCTGTGCGTCCAGCAACAGCATACAGCTCACTTTGAGCATCGCCTTTAATCGCATCCGCCATTACGCCTGAGATAAAGCTGGTTCCTAGGATTCCCCATTTCATGTCTTAGATCTCCTGCTCTTGTGCTTTGATAGGCCCACGTTGCGTTTCGAATGCTTGAACCAACTCGGTAATATCACGCTCAATAAACGCTTGGGTATGAGGCATCACAAAGTGCTGATTGATCGCCTCGCGGTTTACGTATTGCTCAAGCAAGATCACACGATCGCTTTGGCTTTGATCATAGGTTGCAATTGCTTGTAGGCAGCCCGGTTCGCTTTGCATGTCTAAACAAAACTGTTCGATAGCTTCGAGCGCAGCTGCTCGTTCTATGTTGGTTTTGATCTTAAGTTCGGCAGTAACAAAGATAGTTTCATTCGTTTGAGGCATTGCACACTCTTATTTTAGTTAATTATCGGTTTGCCATTAATATAATTAACCCCTAATAATTGATAAACTCACCTTTTGTTTATTGTTTATCAACCAAGAGTGTTCAATGGATAAGTTAACCAGCATGAAAGTCTTCGTCTATGTGGTGGAACAAGGTAGCTTTCGCAGCGCCGCAAACCACTTCAACCTGTCGGCGACCATGATCAGTAAGCATGTCCATTCATTAGAAACCAGTCTGAACTCTCAGCTGATCCACCGCACCACGCGTAAGCAATCGTTAACCGATTCAGGACAACTTTACTATCGTGAGTGTAAGCGAATTCTCGAAGACATCAGCAATGCAGAGAACCTGATTCAAACCTTAGAAAATCAACCGCAAGGCACGGTAAAAATTAACTGCCCAGTTACCTATGGAAACAAGGTGCTCGCCCCTATCGTGGCCAAATTTCTCGCACATCACCCAACCATCAACGTTGAGCTGATGTTGAATAATGACCTTGTCGACCCTTATTCATCCGACATTGACCTGATTGTGCGAATTGGCGACCTGTCCGATTCAAGCTTGGTCGCAAGGTATTTAGGGGATTATGAGATGTGTTATTGCGCGGCGCCCGAATACCTTAACCAACATGCTCAGATCAGAGTATTAGAAGACTTGGCACAACACCCATCGCTTGGATTCAGTTACAGCAGCCAAGCTCCTCACGCCACACCGAATAAAGAACGTGTGCGCTTGATGTCGAATAATGGTGATGTGTTGCGGTATGCCGCCCTGCAGGGTGTGGGCGTGTTGTTGCAACCGACTATCTTAGTCGCAGAAGAGATTGATCGTGGAGCGCTGTTGGAAATCCTACCCGGCATGGCGCCGTTACCAAAGCCGATTCACTTGCTCTACAAAACCAAGCAACTGTCGTTGAAGAACAGAACCTTTGTCGAGTTCTTGTTAGCTGCGTTTGCTGAGTAACTAAGCGCTTTCTAAACAACAAAGACCGCTAGACTGTTTGCCATTGGCTCATCAAGCGCTTGCCAAGATCAGAGGGCGTGGTGTTATGGACGATCATCTCATCACATTGGTTGAACACCATGAAGTGTTTTAGTTCATCGCATAAAGCATGAACCAACAACTCATGGTTTTTAATTCGCTCTTCCACAACCAAGTTACAGATATTGAGCAAACCACTCTTCCTGTCGACCTTGCAATCCATTCGTGCCACCAGCTCACCTTGCCACAGAATCGGTAAGCTAAAATAACCAAACTGACGCTTGGCCTCTGGAACATAGCATTCTAGGAGGTAATCAAAGTTGAACAATGATTGCATTCGCTTTCGTTGAATCAGCAGGTTATCAAACGGAGACAGTATCTTAAGCTTGGTTCTGGAAAGAGGTTGATTCAGCAGTTCAAAAGCACCTGGCAGGACATAGTAATCAGAGCCTTGAATATCTACTTTCAGAACCTGCTTATCTTCAAGCATCTGTTGGAGTGCTCTCTGAATCAAAGGCTTTGTGTTCTTGAGTAGGTAGCTCATTTCCGACGCTATTCCAACTCCGTTAGCCTCTAAATAACGTGTTATCAGATGCTCGATGTACTCTTGTTCTGTCGGCTCAGAGGTATCAATTCCGCTCGGTAAAACTCGCTCGGTTAGGTCATACACCTTATGAAAGTTAACTCGGCTTGGCACCATTAAGTCGCCTTGCATGAACAATGTTTCTAATGCTTGCTTGGCCGGTTTACCGCCCCAACCGCCGGGGTTTGGCCTATCCCCTTCAAAATCTTTCGCCATCAACGGCCCTTCATTCTCAATACGTTTGAGAACATGAGCCATCAGTGCGTCATTCTTTTTATACCAATGCTTGAGCTTACCGCTCGCAAAGCCATTCTTGCGGTGTAGGCTGAATCGGAAGTCACGCATGGGTAAATACGCGGCGGCATGCGACCAATACTCAAATACTTCTCGACGCTCTAACAGCTTATCAAGATGGTTCAGTTGGTAATCTTGATTGCGATTCCAAAGCGTGTGGTGGTGAGCTCGCTGAATCACAGAGATGGTATCAATTTGCACATAGCCAAGGTTTTCAATCGCAGACAACGTGTTCGCCAAAGCGCCCCCATTGCGTTGCTTTTTAGGTGGCAACTTCTTAGGCGGCAGCTTTTGCGAAAGCAATACCAGTTTTTGCGCTTGAGCGAGTGACAGTGATTCCATGAAATTCAGACTCTAATTGATAGCAATGATCCGTTTATGATTCAGCAATAAGCTCTTGAAGAATCTGCTTGTAGGTTTCTACCGTCTGCGCGCCCGTTACTGCACTCTTACGGTTGAACACCACAGTAGGAACCGCAGAGATCCCCATGCGTTGCCATTCAAACTCTTGCGCTTCAATTTGCTTCAAGTTGTCGGTGTTCTTTAGGCGCTTCAGTGCCTTCGTTGAGTCTAAGCCAACCGCTTCAAGCTCTTGTGCAATGACTTCAAGATCGGACAGGTCTTTTTGCTCTGTGAAGTGAGCAGCAAAGAAGCGTAGCTTTAACTCAGTCTGTTTGCCGTGCGCTAGTGCAAAATCGAGAAGTACATGTAGATGACGTGAATTGACCATTCTCATACTGTCATAGAAATTGAAATCGAAACCAACCGCTTGGCCGCGAGCCGAAAGCTGTTCTCGTGAACGTTGGCTCTCTTCTGCGCTAGAACCGTATTTTCTCATGATATGGGCACGCAGGTTTTCGCCCTCTTGTGGCATGTCAGGGTTAAGCTCAAACGGCTGCCATTCAAGTTCAATCTGGTCTTCTAAACCAAGTTCCGCAACGGCTAGCTCTAAGTTTTTGTAACCGACTACGCACCACGGGCACATTACGTCAGAAATAATATCAAGTTGAAGTTTCTTGCTCATAATCATTCCAAATATCGTTACTAAGGCGTATCCAATTCAAAGTGAATACCCATCTTTCTGGTTAGACTACAACAAGCTGAACACTCGTTCAAATTTAACTCAATACAACAGCAGCCAACAAAAAAGCCAACTCATTTTCACGAGTTGGCTTTGATAAAAATCGAATCTAGCTTAAGAGCGTTACGCTAGCAACTTCTCAAGTACTTGGAACACACCCGCGTCAACGTTACTTGGCGCGCCAAAACGCGCGATCTCTTTTAACTTTGGATGCGCGTTTTCCATCGCGTAAGAGTGGTAGCTCTCTTTAAGCATTTCCAAGTCATTTAGGTAATCACCAAAGCTCATGGTCTGCTCGTAAGTGAAACCTAATGTGTTCTGTAGATGTTTAATCGCCGCACCTTTTGACGCTTCAGCGTTCATCACATCTAACCAAATTTTTGCGCTTACAACCACTTGGTAGTTCTCACCGAATTTGGCATCAATAGTTGGGTTCACTTTCTCTTGTGAACCGTCGAAGTGACAGATAGCCACCTTGATGAAATCGTCTTCTACCGCCAGTAAGTCTTCTACTTGCTCACGGCGATGGTAGTACTTAGAGATCTCCGCCAGAGCACGCTCATCTTTGGTTTCGATGTATGCCGATTTCTTACCGCATAGCACCACATGCGCGCCTTCAATAGCTCGAGCTTCTTTAATGATCTCTTTAATGGCATCGGTATCAAGCAAGCAGCTGTAAAGTTCTTGGCCTTTGTGCATCACTAATGTGCCGTTTTCAGCAATAAACATCATGCGATCTTTAAGCGGGGAAAATGTTTCTAGCAAGCTGTAATACTGGCGGCCAGACGCGGCAGCAAAAATAATATCTTGCGCTTCTAAGCGCTCATAAAGATTGAAAAACTCAGGGTCGAGCTTTCCATGCTCATCGAGTAAGGTGCCATCCATATCAGTCGCGATAAATTTGATGTTTTGTTGGGGCATGTCGGGCGTACCTATTATTGGATTATGATCATTCGTTATCTTGAGTAACGGTTCTGGGTTCGATTATATCGCTAGAGTCGCTGGTGAATACAATGCTTATTTTACCGCCTGTCAGTCACTGTTTCACATCTTTCCAAGGCAAACGCTAACAGAAGCGCATTCCAGTTTGAAGGGTTAAGTCCTACATACAAGATGTGCGTTAGGTCACACTCCACTATATTCTTTCCTGTCTCTCCATCACTTTATTCCGACCACAGTCATTATGATTTTAGCTATTATTACGACCTTGCTTTGCATCGTTACCGTCAAGTTTCTAATCACACTTGCGAACTTAGAGCGCCATCGTATTCACATTGAACCTAAAATATCGTTCAAAAGAACTGAGTGGCCGACTGTTTCCGTCATTATTCCTGCGCGAAATGAAGAAGACAATATTGAAATCAGCCTTGGCTCTCTATTGAAGCAGAGCTACCCAAAAGACAAGTTTGAAGTCATTGTTGTTGATGACTTTTCTACTGACTCAACCCGTGCAAAAGTAGAAGCATTGATCAGTAAGTTCGACGTTAACGCGCGCTGTATTTCAGGTAGAACGTTACCGACCGGATGGCTTGGTAAGAGCAATGCATGTATGGCTGGCGCACTCAACGCGAGCGGTGAATATGTGTATTTCATTGATGCAGATACCGATTCAGCACCCGCGATGCTACAGAGCGTTATCGACTTTGCTATCCAACAAAAAACTGATCTCTTATCGTTTAATCCAAAACAAACTTTTGCGTCTGTGGCAGAAAAAGCGACCTTGCCGGGCATCTTTCTATCGATCGCATCTTATATGAACTTTAAAAACTCGAACGACATGACTAAGGAAGAAGCGATTGCTAACGGTCAGGCGATGTTGTTTACCCGAAAATCCTACGACGCAGTCGGTGGACACGCCGCAGTAGCAAACGCGATATCGGAAGACATCGCCTTTGCAAAAGTCATGAAGGTCAATGGATTTAAGATTTTCTGGGCATTTGCAGACAAACTAATGAGTACGCACATGTATTCAGACTTCAACTCAATCTGGGCTGGCTTTTCCAAAAACATGAATCTTATTGTGAATTGTCAATCGCAAGCACAAGCTTTAAAAGTCTTCATCAAAGCCAACATCATCGCATGGGCGGGACCGCTTTTGATGCTGGTATCGGCGAACGCCTTCATCAGTGACATGTCTGCCATTCATGCTTATTCGCTCATTGTCAGCTCTGTGATGCTCTTGGTGTCGATCGTCACCTACTTCATTTTGGTTAAGGAACTGTTTGTTCCCGCAAAATTTGCGTTAACCGTACCCTTCGGTATTTGTGTTCAAAGCCTACTCGTGCTGAACAGTTACCGCTTATCTAAAACCAATAAAATCAGCTGGAAAGGGCGCTCATTAACATGATGAATAAGATTATTACTTTGCTTCTTCTTGCTTGTTCAGTTTCGGTGTTTGCATCAGACACCGATGGCTGGTCACTGGCACGCGATAAAAAAGGCATCGAGGTTTATAACCGTAAAATTGAAGGCAGTCACTTTAAAGAATTTCGAGCAGAAGGCGACATCAACGCGTCCCTCACTTCTATTATCGCACTCTTTATCGATACCTCTGTTGGCACGCAATGGGTAGAAAACATCGATGACATGGAAGAAATAGAGCATTTTAGTGCGGCGCACACGATCACCAAAACCTATACCAAGGCACCTTGGCCAGTTGCCGATCGTGAAGCTATCGTAGAGAACGTCATCACTCAAGATCCAGAGACGATGGTTGTCACCATTGATCAGCATGGTAGGCCTGATTACCTGCCAAACAATAATAAAAAAATCATCAGAGTGGCTGAATTAGAGGCGAGTTGGATCCTGACACCAATCGACGAAAACACCACCCATATCTCTTATCGAGTATTGAGTGATCCAGGTGGCGATATTCCGTATTGGCTCATTAACATGGTGGCCGTTTCTCAGCCTTACAACACGCTTCGCGGGTTATCTAAGATGTTGGATTCTGGTGAGTACACCGATCGTCGCCTTGATTTCATCGAGAACTACACGTCACTTTAACAATGCAATGAATACTCTAGAGGTCTATATTGTGAAATTTCCATTCTCTCCAATCGCAGCGATATTGCTTGTAGCATCAAGTTCAGTATTTGCTAATCAAATCATTGTCGATACTAAAGGTGTTGATGAAACACAGTATCACGCCGATCTGTATGAATGTGAGCAATACGCTCAACAAGTGAAGCCTGAAGAGGTCGATTCTCTTGGCAGCGATATTGTCGGTTCAACCGCTAAGGGTGCAGCGCTGGGTGCGGTTGGTGGAGCCGTCTCTGGCGGGAGTGGTCATGATGGTGCAAAAATTGGTGCTGGCATCGGTATTATCAGCGGCGCTTTAAAGCACGGTGCTCAAAAAAGACAATCCGCCGAGCTATCTGAGCAGCAGAAGTTTCAAGTGAATCGTAACTGTATGATCAACCGAGGCTATACCGTTCTTAACTAGCGGATAACCGAGCAAAATGGCGTTTAATCGATGTTCACGCCATTTTGCGTAGCTGAGTCAAAGCAGAGTTCAACCATAGTCCCTGAATCGCCACCTTAAAGTTCGTTCAAATAGACAGTGAGCATTGACCCCTATTTAAAATAGGCTTATCATTAATCGTCTTTTAACGATTAATGAAAGTGAGACGTCAATATGAACTCAACTTGCTCGACATCTGGTGGCTGTTCTCTGCCCATCGAACACGGTGATGCTAAAGCAGAAAAGCAAATGGCCGCACTGGCGAAAGCACTCGCTCACCCAGCAAGAATACGTATATTGAGTATCCTTTCCACGTTAGAAAAATCGGGCGGCTGCTTGAACAGTGATCTGGTGAGTGAATTGGGTTTAGCTCAATCAACGGTATCAGAGCACTTAAGAATATTGAAAGCCTCAGGTTTTATTACGGCTGAGTCGATTCCGCCGAAGATGTGTTACCGCATCGACCGCGACAATATTCAACGCTTCGAATCGATATTTAACAGCATTTTAAAATAGAAGTTCACGCTTGAATGATCGGCTTTGATAGCCTGTACTTTTAAGCGTGTTTTTTTGCCACAACCAATCGTTTTTCGACGATTTACGATATCAACTAAGAGAGATTATCATGAAACCAAAGTTAGGTTTTCTAGATCGCTACTTAACACTGTGGATTTTTATTGCCATGGGCCTTGGTGTACTACTCGGCACCCTATTCCCACAGATCGAACAGTGGAACGATTCAATGTCTGTTGGCACCACTAACATTCCGCTTGCGGTTGGCCTTATCTTAATGATGTACCCACCTCTGGCTAAAGTTAACTACAACCTGCTAGGCACTGTGGTAAAAGATAAGAAAGCCATTAAGCTCTCTTTGATCATGAACTGGATCGTTGGTCCAATTCTGATGTTTGTATTGGCACTGACTTTCTTGGGTGACCACCCAGGTTACATGGTCGGCGTGATTCTGATTGGTCTTGCTCGTTGTGTGGCAATGGTTCTGGTTTGGAACGACATCGGCGGCGGCAACAAAGAGTACGGCGCGGCATTGGTTGCTCTAAACAGTGCATTCCAAGTGGTGAGCTACAGCTTTATGGCGTGGCTATTCATCAGCGTTCTTCCACCAGTATTTGGTTACGAAGGCATGATGGTTGATATCTCGATGATCGACATTGCACACAGTGTACTTATCTACCTAGGTATCCCATTCCTAGCGGGCTTCCTAAGCCGTAAGATCCTTGTGTCGATGAAAGGCGAGCAGTGGTACAACGACGTATTTATTCCACGCATCTCTCCAATCACACTGATTGCACTACTGGCGACTATCGTTCTGATGTTCAGCCTGAAAGGTGAAATGATTGTTGAACTGCCAATGGACGTTCTATTAATTGCGGTTCCACTGACTATCTACTTCACTGCGATGTTCTTCATCAGTTTCTTCATCGGTAAAAAGATGGGCATCGAGTACGACAAGAACGCATCAATTGCATTTACAGCAACAGGTAACAACTTCGAGCTAGCGATTGCCGTGGCTATCTCAGTATTCGGTATCAACTCAGACCAAGCGTTTGCAGGCGTTATCGGTCCACTGATTGAAGTCCCTGTGCTGATTTACCTTGTGAACGTGGCGCTTAAGATGAAAGACAAGTACTACAACGGTCAGACGGTTAAACCTAGCGTATAGCATCTACGTCTACACCTAGAACTAGAACTAACAAAAAGCAGCATCACTTTGAACAGAAAGGCTCACACGTTAAACGGTGAGCCTTTTCTTTATTCAGTTTCGTCTAATAGGCCTTTCAATGCTTGTTCAAGCCAAAGTAATGCAGGACCTTTTGAGCGTGTTTTAGACAGAACAAGATCAACCGGAGGCGACCAAGTTTTATGGTCAAATGACACATTCACCTCTACCAAGCGCTGTTTAATAAGCTCTTCTTCAACAAGGTGTTTCGGTAAGTATGCCCAGCCAATATCACTGCCGAGTACCATCTCTTTGATCACAATAAAGCTGTTTGACCACCACACTTTACCGGCAATCATCGGAAACTGATCCATCACCTTCCCCTTGTCTCCCCTCAACACTAACTGACGATGTGGGAGTAAATCAGGGAGTTTCGCGACACCTGTTTTTGCGAGCGCATGACTTGGATGACACACAGCAATAAACGGTAAGTGACCGATAAAGCATGGCTCAGAACCGACATCAAAAGCCAAGTTGGTAAACATCAATCCAATGTCGGCCCTCTCTTCGATAATTAACGGATTGACCTCTGTTGTGGTATACGCAACCAGTTCAACTTCAGTAGCAGGGAATTGTTGACTGAACTGACTAAGGATCTTAGATAAGTTCGGAACCAGTAATGAATCATCTAATGCAATTTTGATGAGCCCCTCTTCACCGCTACCCATCGCACTAACCGTCACATTCAGATCTTCAACCTGAAGCACGATCGCTTTCACCTGTTTAAATAACTGCTCGCCTGCTTTGGTTAGTGAAGGCTTTCGAGTCGAACGATCAAAAAGCTCAACATTAAAATCTATTTCAAGATTACTGATACCTTGGCTCACCGCCGACTGTACCTTACCTAACTCGCGAGCACTGGCAGAAAATGACCCTAATTCAACGGCATACACAAACATCTTCAGCTGTTCTATGTTGTACATTCAGTTTCTCCCAACACTTACTATCACCAAATGTGATGCTAACTATCTTTATATTATCACTTAAATAGATATTATCTAGACAAGTCATTAGCCCATAGAGGCTAGAAAACATAAAGAGAGTAAAAAGATGTCACATAAAGAACGCATGTTACACATGGTGCTATTTGAATTAGCAGCTTTGATTTTGATGGCCGTGGCGGCAACTTACATTGTCGGTGGCGGAGCAGTAAAAATGGCAGGCTTGGCGCTGTCTTTATCGCTGATTGCGATGACGTGGAACTACGTCTACAACTACGGTTACGACAAGATTTACGGTGCTGACCGCAGCAAACGAACCAAGAAAACACGTGTTCTGCACGGCTTAGGTTTCGAACTGGGTTTGATGCTGGTGACGTTCCCGCTACTGATGTGGGTACTTCAACTCGATTTCTGGACAGTACTAGTAATGGATATCGGAATTGTTATCTTCTTCGTGCTGTACGCTATCGGATTTAACTGGGCGTACGATTCAGTAAGAGACTACTTTGTTACACAAGGCAAAGTTAACGCTTTAAATTAATTCACCGATTCGCTCAAATATCATCACCGAGCGATAAACAAAACGAATTGCCAGATTCAGTATGGATCTGGCATTTTTTGTCATAGCTTAAGTACATCCTTGTTTGTTAACGCTTTTCCAACATTTGAGACCCTGGATAAGTCCACAAGATCCAAGTTTAATAAACCACCACTCGAGAATCAGCATCACAAATCCAACCATTAACTCCTCGTACCAGTTGTGCATCTGCTTACATACAGGTACTTTTAGCGACCTCACGGGACATACATTCGCGCAATAGCGTCCATACAAGCTTCTTTTTCGAGCAAAAGTGTTCGGATTAACATTTCAAGTGACTTTAATTAACAATTTTATGCTCAAACACTCACTTTTGATGTTCGTTTATTTTCGAGTTCGCAAATACATGCACAATACACGTGCTAGATAAGCAAAACTAAAAAGGACTCGAACATGACAACAAACAAACACCCTTCTTTATTTGGGCAATGCTTGGCTGAATTTATCGGTACAGGATTACTCATATTCTTTGGCGTTGGCTGTGTGGCCGCTCTGGTATTAACTGGTGCGACATTCGGACAATGGGAAATCAGCATCATCTGGGGCTTCGGTGTTGCGATTGCAATTTACTGTACTGCCGGCGTTTCAGGCGCACACAT
Source organism: Vibrio sp. 10N.286.52.F8 (assembly GCF_041468745.1). NCBI lineage: Bacteria > Pseudomonadati > Pseudomonadota > Gammaproteobacteria > Vibrionales > Vibrionaceae > Vibrio > Vibrio sp. 10N.286.52.F8. Next base: position 40,486 of record NZ_JBFRJF010000023.1, on the reverse strand, counting down.
CAACCCAGCCGTAACGATTGCACTGGCCATGTTCCATGGCTTCGATAAAGCGAAAGTGGTGCCTTACATCATTTCGCAACTGCTTGGCGCTTTCTGCTCTGCAGCATTGGTTTACAGCCTGTACAGCAACCTATTTACTGACTACGAAATCGCACATAACTTCGTTCGTAGCAGCCAAGACGCACTATCAACTGCTGGTATCTTCTCGACTTACCCACATGCTTCACTCTCTTTCTTCGGCGCTTTTGCTGTGGAATTCGTGATTACAGCAGTGTTGATGTTTGCCATTTTAGCGTTAGGTGATGAGAACAACGGCGCGTCTCGCGGTGCAATGAACCCTCTACTGATCGGTATTCTTATCGCGGTTATCGGTGGTTCTTTAGGTCCACTGACTGGCTTTGCAATGAACCCTGCTCGTGACTTCGGACCAAAACTGTTCGCTTACTTTGCAGGTTGGGATTTCGCACTAAGCGGTGCTCGTGATATTCCTTACTTCATCGTTCCAATTCTTGCTCCAATTGCTGGTGCGTGTTTTGGTGGTTGGTTGTACCCACGTGTTATCGGTGCTTACCTACCAGTAGAAGGCCAAGGCTGCACAATTCCAAACCAATGTGAAACAGAAGAAGAAGCTGAACAAGCTCAAGCTTAATCCCTAAGCGACCTTACATTTACTAAAATATAAATAACGAAAGAAAAAGGATTCTTACCATGACCGAGCAAAAATACATTGTTGCCCTAGACCAAGGCACCACAAGTTCTCGCGCTGTAATCCTCGATCACGATGCAAACATCGTTAGTTCTTCTCAACGAGAATTCACTCAGATTTACCCGAAAGCGGGTTGGGTTGAGCATGATCCAATGGAAATCTGGGCGACTCAAAGCTCTACATTGGTTGAAGCTCTTGCTAAAGCAGGCATCCGCAGCGATGAGCTAGCGGGCATTGGTATCACGAACCAACGTGAAACCACCATTGTTTGGAACAAAGAGACAGGCAAGCCTGTTTATAACGCAATCGTATGGCAGTGTCGCCGTACAGCAGATATCTGTGAAGACCTTAAAGCGCGTGGCCTAGAAGACTACGTACGTGACAATACAGGCTTAGTCCTTGACCCGTATTTCTCAGGTACCAAAGTAAAATGGATTCTAGACAACGTTGAAGGCGCTCGCGAAGACGCTGAAGCTGGCAAATTACTGTTCGGTACAGTTGATACTTGGTTGGTTTGGAAAATGACTCAAGGACGTGTACACGTTACGGATTACACCAACGCGTCACGTACTATGTTGTTCAACATCAACGACCTATGCTGGGATCAGAAGCTACTTGATGAAATGGGCATTCCAGCAATCATGATGCCTGAAGTGAAGCGCTCTTCTGAGGTTTACGGTCAAACGAACCTTGGGGGTAAAGGCGGTACTCGTATCCCAATCGCGGGTATTGCGGGTGACCAACAAGCTGCACTTTACGGTCAAATGTGTGTAGAAGCAGGCCAAGCTAAGAACACTTACGGCACAGGTTGTTTCCTTCTAATGAACACAGGCCAAGAGAAAGTAACATCAAAGAACGGCCTACTAACAACGCTAGCATGTGGTCCTAAAGGTGAGCCTGCATACGCACTTGAAGGTGCAGTATTCATGGGCGGCGCATCAATCCAATGGCTACGTGATGAGATGAAGCTGCTGGCTGGCGCAGAAGACTCTGAGTACTTCGCAACTAAAGTAGATTCTTCAAACGGCGTTTACGTGGTTCCTGCATTCACAGGCTTAGGCGCACCATACTGGGATGCTTACGCTCGCGGTACGATCGTTGGCCTAACTCGTGGTGTTAACTCCAACCACATCATCCGTGCAACCTTGGAAGGCATTGCTTACCAAACGCGTGACGTACTAGACGCGATGCAAGCGGACTCTGGCATCAAGCTAGCAAACCTACGTGTTGATGGCGGCGCAGTAGCGAACAACTTCCTAATGCAATTCCAATCAGACGTGCTGGATACTGAAGTTCACCGTCCTGAAGTAACGGAAGTAACGGCCCTGGGTGCCGCTTACCTTGCAGGTCTTGCGGTTGGTTTCTGGGATAGCATTGACGAGCTTCAAGGCAAAGCGGTTCTAAACCGTACCTTTATGCCACACCACGATGAAGAGAAGCGTAACCGCCGTTACAAAGGCTGGAAGCGTGCTATCAAATGTGCACAAGTTTGGTCTGAACTGCACGATGACGACGAAGAGTAAAATCGAGCATTCGAATAATCACTTTCATGTCGATTGAATTGTTCGAACCTCAGTAAACGAAACTAAAAAGAGCACTGTTTTGTGCTCTTTTTTGCGTTTCGGGCTCAAATTTTCCGCTCTGAGCACCGTTTTTGCGGTTTAGACATGATTCCTTACCATCATTACTTCTCTCTTTTCATCAATTCGAGCACAATAGCGTGAGTTTATATTTTCGATTTTGACGCGCTAGAGCCCTTTGCGCGCAGGGAGTGGTAAGTTAAGTGAAACAGATACCAAGACACCAGCAGATTGTAGATCTGGTAAAAACACAAGGATATGTAAGTACCGAAGAGCTCGTTGAAAAGTTCGATGTCAGCCCACAAACCATCAGACGAGACCTAAACGAACTGGCCGATAGCAACAAAATTCGTCGCTATCATGGTGGTGCAACCATTCCTCTTAGCTCAGAAAACACCTCTTACAACACGCGTAAAGCGCTTAACTTCAATGAAAAAGATGTGATTGCCGACGAGCTGGTAAAACACATTCCAGATGGTGCAACCTTGTTCGTTGATATCGGCACTACGCCAGAATCGGTGGCGCGCGCGCTCAATAAAAATCACAAACAATTACGAGTTGTCACCAACAACATTAACGTTGCCAGCATCCTTCTTCCAAACCCAGAGATAAAGGTTATCTTGGCGGGTGGCGAAGTGAGAAACCGTGATGGCGGCATCGTAGGTGAAGCAACACTAGATTTCGTTAAACAGTTCCGTCTTGATTTCGGCATTTTAGGGATCAGTGGTATCGACTTTGACGGCTCACTGCTCGATTTTGACTATCATGAAGTTCGAGTGAAACAAGCCATCATCGAAAACAGCCGCAGTATCTTCTTAGCCGTCGACCACACTAAGTTTGGCCGTAACGCGATGGTTAAGCTCGGCAATATCTCTCAGGCACACATGGTGTTTACTAATAAGCAACCACCGGAAGAGATTCTCAACATCCTTAAAGATTCAGCAATACCATTAGAAGTGATTGATACCGCTCGTCCTGTGAGCGAATAACTCAACATAAGTGCTCAGTGAAGCCATTTTCTTAAACGAATCACGATTCTTTATAGAAAAGTTAAAAAAGTAAAACTTGCTCACTACCAGTGTCGCTTCTATGCTCGAATTAGATTTATTTGAACCTCTGCTTTCATAAGCAGAGGTTTTTTTATGTCCAAATCACATAAAACGCGCATAAACGAAAATAATAAATGACCGCAAACGAAAGTTAAGATAGGATTCACTTATGTTCTAAAATGCTCGTTCGCTCAGCAAGAGGTCAAAATCATGAGTGCTCAACAAAATAATTCAAACAACAGTACATCTTCCACTTTAGACTTGATCGTGATTGGCGGCGGCATCAATGGTGCAGGTATCGCGGCAGATGCAGCAGGTCGTGGTCTCAACGTTGGCTTATACGAAGCAAATGATTTTGCTTCTGCTACTTCATCTGCAAGTTCAAAACTGATCCACGGTGGCTTACGTTACCTTGAACATTACGAGTTTCGTTTGGTTTCGGAAGCGCTTGCAGAACGCGAAGTATTGTTAAGAAAAGCACCTCATGTTGCTCAACCAATGCGTTTCCGTTTACCTCATCGACCATTTTTACGCCCAGCTTGGATGATCCGCTGTGGCTTATTCCTTTACGATAACTTGGGTAAGCGCACCACTCTTCCTGGAAGTAAGACAGTCAACCTAGCAAAATCAGGGCTACTGAAACCAGAAATGAAGACAGGCTTCGAATACTCAGATTGCTGGGTGGATGATGCTCGTATGGTATTGCTCAACGTGTTGGCAGCAAAAGAAAACAACGCAGAAGTACGTAACTACTGCCGTGTTGAAAAAGCGCATCGCGAAGGTGGTATTTGGCATGTGACGATCCTTGATGTCATGACAAACCAACGCTTTGAACGCAAAGCAAAAGCGCTGGTTAACGCAGCTGGTCCTTGGGTTAAACAGTTCTTTGATGATGGATTAGAGCAGGCTTCGCCTCGTAACATTCGTCTTATCAAAGGCTCACACATTGTTGTGCCACGCATTCATGACGAACCACAAGCGTACATTCTGCAAAACAAAGACAATCGCATTGTGTTCATGATCCCTTACCTAGATAAGTTCTCGATCATCGGCACCACCGACCTTGAATACAAAGGCGACCCACGTAACGTCGCAATTGATGATGTCGAAGTGGATTACTTGATTGATATTGTTAACCAACACTTTGTTAAACAGCTTGGTCGTGAAGACGTGGTTTGGACATACAGTGGCGTAAGACCGCTTTGTGACGACGAATCGGATTCACCACAAGCGATCACTCGTGACTACACATTGGAATTGGACGCAGAGCTTGATCAAGCACCATTGCTTTCGATCTTCGGCGGCAAACTAACCACTTACCGTAAGCTCGGCGAAGCGGCACTTAAAAAGTTAGAACCACACCTAACCAACATGGGTGCACCATGGACAGCGAACGACACGCTTCCAGGTGGTAACTTTAGTTGCAGCAGAGAGCAGCTTGCGAAGATGATCCACACTAAATACCCTTGGGCATCTGAAGCGTTGTTACTTCGCTACGTGACTCAATTTGGTACTTACACGTGGAAGCTACTGGAAGGCGCAAATAGCGAAGCTGACCTTGGCATCCAGTTCTCAAGCGAAGCCCATGGCGTTTATCAAGTTGAAATCGATTACTTGATTAATGAAGAGATGGCGATGACTGACGAAGACATCTTGTGGCGCAGAACCAAACTTGGCCTGTACTTAAGTGAAACAGAGCAGCATGCAGTTTCTAGCTACTTAAAAGAGAATCTTGAAAGCACTGTGGTGAACTTTTCTCAAGTCGGTTAGTTCTTCTAGCAAAACTATCCGCTCCTGAATATAAATAATGACAAAGCTTAGCGCTCCCCACGCTAAGCTTTTTTATTGTCTACTATTCCGCTCAGCCTGAGACTTTATTCACACCTCTATTTTCAACAAAAACTAAATAGTGTTTTATTAATCCGGTTGATTATCAACTTCACAAAAGGTTGCTATTCTTTATCTCAACGAAACAACACATTTAAAAACGCTCACCATGTCAGCGCTTTAATAACGTTTGTCTCTATGTTTTCTCCCAATACGGCGGGTTACCGTAGTAGTCCGAGAAGTAATCAATAAACGCTCTTACTTTGGGAGCAAGCAGCCTAGTACTTGGATACACCGCCCAGATCGCAGGTTCTGAGGTGAGTGGGTAATCTTCCAACACTTGAATCAGCTGACCACTTTTCAGTTGCTCATATGCACACCAATTCGACGTCACTGTAATACCAAGCCCACCGACTGCAGCGTCACGCAGTGCTTCCCCGTTATCTGCCCTGAACGACCCAGATGCCTTAATCGTCTTAGGCCCGCTTTCAGTATTGAAGGTCCAGTTTTCTAAACCAATTAAGCTAATACATTGATGATCGTTAAGATCTCGAGGTTTGGCTGGCTTACCATATTTGATTAAGTAATCAGGCGATGCACACACAATACTCTTGTCTGTCGCAAGTTTTCGGGCAATCAGTGTCGAGTCTTTCAGCTCTGAGATACGAATCGCGATATCAAAGCCACCCTCAACAACATCCACCATCGAATCTGATAGCCTGAGATCGACTTTTAACCCAGGGTAGCGCTCTAAGAATCCAGGTAAAGCAGGAACAAGATGCAAACGCCCAAAAGACGCAGATGCGGTAACTCGCAGCGTTCCGGTTGGAGAATCACAGCCCACACCGACCGCCGATTTGGCAGCATCCACGCTCGATAACACTTCTTCAGCATGAGGTAAGAATGCTTCCCCCTCTTCGGTTAAAGAGACCTTACGAGTGGTTCTGTGGACCAAGCGAACGCCTAAATTGTCTTCCAGTTTACTGATGTGCGAGCTTGCAACAGCAGGAGATAAACCAAGCTCTTGCCCAGCCATGCTGATGTTATGTGTGGAAGCTAAACGAACAAACAATTTGAGGTGTTCAATATTCATGAGATTACCAATAAAATCTTAAAAATCGTGTGCCAGTACCCCTCATTATGCGTTATTAACATAACAATACAACGTATTAACTCAGTTGAATTATGAAGAAGTGATTGAGCCAAAACGAAAAAAAACTCCCGAAGGAGTTTTTGTCTAAGTCTGTAATTCGCCATTTAGCTAGCCAGCAAAATTACCAACTCACTAGCCCGTTAAACGAGCATGCAGTGAATCTTTAAGCTCAGAACGATCATGTTTCAATTGGTGCATCGAGCCGTCATCAATGGGTGAATCTTTCAGCTCTAGTTTACGAATCTCTTTATCAAGGTTGTCGTATGTCTTCATATCTGCTGCAAAGCCATCGTCAGTTTTAGCAAGCTCAGCAATTTTGTCTTTCATTTCAGGAAATTCGTGAACAAGAGAGTGATTTTCACCTAGCATAGAAACCTCTTAAGTTGAGTAAAGTGATTGGTAGTACACATTCATTATTTACCTTAGCAAGGGACTCAAATAACAAATGAGATCCAGTACACAGCCTAGAATATAGACAGTTCAGATTCACAAATTTACAACATCCACCTAAAAAAATAAGATGCTTTACATAGAAGAAAGCCTTGTAAGAACACAAGGCTTTATAAGGTAGATCTATATACAAGTAGAGTTAACAATCGTTATCGAAGCAGCTGAAAAATGTTTCTACAAAGAGATTAGCTGCTGCACCCTTGGGTATGAACTCGATTCATGTCGTCACCGACTTGTGCTTCTTGAGACCCCGTCGATTGGCATCCTGCCACGAATAACAGCGTTACAGATAAGATAAGCCATTTCATAATAAATCCTCTTTCGGTCATGACTAAAGCATAGTGCTTAAAAGCGCGGATACCTCAGTCATTAACTAAAACCTTACCTACCGATAAGGCCTTGGTTAATGAACAAAGCATCGCTTCTTTAACTAACGACCTGCTTTTGTACAAAAAACTTTCACTTCAACGAATGAAAATCGTACAAGAGCGAAAATAGGACAGCTATGGAACTAAGAATAAGAACTAGAAGTTAGTCACTCGTCGCCAAACGTACAGCCGCTTCTGCATGAATGGCTGTGGTATCAAACAAGGGAACATCAGTGTGTTGCTGCTGAATCAGGAGGGCGATTTCAGTACAGCCCAGAATAACGGCTTCTGCACCTTGTTGGCCTAGCTTCTCAATGATTTGACGGTATACATCTCGAGATTCTTCTTTTACTTGGCCTCGACACAGCTCTTGATAAATGATGTTGTGGACTTTCTCTCGGTCACTCTCATCAGGAATCACCACATCGATACCGAATTTGTTAGTCAGGCGGCCTTTATAGAAATCTTGTTCCATCGTGAAAGCCGTGCCGAGTAATCCGACTTTCTTCACTCCTTGTTCCAGCAACTTCTGCGCTGTGGTATCAGCGATGTGCAAGATAGGAATCGTGATCTTCTCTTCGATCTCAGGAACGACCTTATGCATGGTATTGGTACAGATCAGGATGAAGTCCGCTCCGGCTTTCTCTACCGATAAAGCCGCGTCCGATAAGATATCCGCCGTCTCAGCCCATCGACCTTGATGTTGAAGCTTTTCTATCTCATCGAAGTTCACGCTGTACATACAAACCTTTGCAGAATTGAGCCCGCCGAGTGTGGCTTTAACGCCCTCGTTGATGGATTTGTAGTAGCTCACTGTCGACTCCCAACTCATACCGCCGAGCAAACCGATCGTTTTCATTTTGCTATTCCTTTAATTTCCGACTAACTCGATTAAACCGTCATGCATTGAAAATTTATAGTACGTTCTTGCTTAAAGCGAACCCATAACACCTTATTCCTTTCAAACGATTGCTTTCAAACCGTTCATTCCCAAAACCTCCGCTCACAAAAAAGGCTCGAATTTAAAATCCGAGCCTTTGAAGTTTTGACCAAGGGTATACTTGGCGTTAGTACACCTCACACCAATCTGATTTCATGTCGATCAGTGTCCAATCCTCTCTGGAATTCGCCTCATCTAGCGCTTTATCAAGCTTGCCAACGTGAGACTCACGATCGTACTGCCACTCGCGCTCAGCATCAGTGTGATGAACAATCATCGCCATTGAGTTGGGTTGGCTCGTAGCCCATTGCATCATCGCTTGGTCACCGTCTGAGTTGCCGACCGCTAGAATAGGTTTCTTGCCGATAATATGCTGAATGTTAGTGACCTTTCCGGCTTTGTCATCAATGGTCAAAATGGACGAGTCTTTAGTAACGGTTGGCTTACCATCGTTGTAGCTGTAGTTGTATTTAAGCGCGCTACCGATGATTTGCTCTGTAGGAATATTATAAGCTTGTGGAGCCCACGCTCTCATGAAATCAACGCCTCCGCCCGACACAATATAAGTCTTAAAGTCATGCTCTTGCAGGTAAGTCAGCATCTCTTTCATTGGCTGATAAGTAAGGTCTGTGTAGGCTTTGTTGAAGCGTTTATCTTTTTTTACCGTCAGCCATTGCTCAACGTCTTGCTGGTATTGCTCAACAGTCATACCAGAATGTGTCGCCATGATGATTTTCAATAGCCCTTCTTCACCGCTGCCCAGAACGCTCTCAATATCATCTTCGAGTACAAACTTAAACGGTGCTTCGGTTTTCCATTCAGGGTGATCAGGCGCCATCTCTTTTACACGATCTAGTGCAAAGGCTAATTGGAAGTAATAAGGCTTTTCCGACCAAAGCGTACCGTCGTTATCGAACACGGCAATGCGATCTTCAATTGCCACGAACGTATCAGACTCAGCTTTAGTGGCTTGCCCAACAAAGTCGACGATAGCGGATTTGCTCTCGCTGTCCTTCCAAGAAGGCAGCAAGTTGGGATCACAATCTTTAGCAAAAGATGAGAAAGAGAGACTGGATAAGATCGCGACAGATAAGAGGGTTATTTTCATCATAGCAACTACCATGTTGTTGAATTAATTGTAGGGTTTAATTCAATTCATCCTAGTTGGTCTACTCTGATTTGCCACTTATGAACACTATAACCAATGCTCATGTTGGTATTAGATTAGTACCACAGCTAAGCTGGCTGAGGGTGCTCTGCGATGTATTTATCGAGAACTTAAAAGGAGACAAACAAAAAAGCAGAACTTCAATTCCTCAAAGTTCTGCTTTATCAATCCATGACTGCTTACACTCTGCGCTTTTTGAAAGCGTGCCAGCCAGCGCTGAGAATTGTTTTTACCACCACGCTTAATGCGCTAAGTTTAGGGTCAGCATTCTTGCCAGAGGCAATGCGCCACATTTGATGTTCATACCAAACCAGCCCGACCATCGCCACTTTGTCTAATGCGGGTTTTCCTGTGGTTGGCACCGTTAATGGCATGCCGTGGCTAGGGTTTTCAATTAACTTGTTAGGGAAATCAGGATCAACCGCCATTGTTCGCGCAATACCAATAAAATCGGTCGCCGAGGTGTTTAATGCTTCATTCATTGCTTGCGCGGTTCGAAAACCACCCGTGACCACCAGCGGTGTACTCACGAGTTTTCTCGCCTTAACCATGTAATCCATAAAATACGCTTCACGTTTTACTGTGCTGGACTTGATTGATTCAGCTTTGCTCTTTGAACCCATCATTGATGGACTTTCATAGGTGCCGCCAGAGATCTCAATCAGGTCGATACCGTTATCACTCAGAGTTTGTACAACCTGCATCGACTCTTCTTCAGTGAAGCCACCTTTCATGAAGTCAGCACTGTTGAGCTTAATTCCGACAGGGAAATCTTCACCGACCTCTTTTCGAATCGCACGATAAACCTCAAGCACAAAACGAAGTCTGTTTTCAAGTGATCCACCCCATTTGTCTTGGCGTTGATTGTGTCTAGAAGACAAAAACTGACTTACCAGATAACCATGAGCACCGTGAATCTGCACACCGGTAAAACCCGCTTGTTTTGATAGTTTTGCACTCAGCGCGAATTTATCAATGATTGCGATGATTTCCGTCTCAGTCAGAGCTCGTGGCGTATTAAAGCCTTTTTCTAATCCACGCTCTAAAGAGATAGCCGAAGGCGCAACCGGGCTATCACATAAGAATTTAGGGATTTGCTTTCCTGGGTGGTTCAATTGCATCCATATCTGCGAACCATTTTGTGTTCCAGCCTTCGCCCACTCACGAAATACGCTTAAGTCACTTTGCTCATCTAACACCACGTTTTTAGGTTCACCAAGCGCACCTCTATCGACCATCACGTTGCCCGTCATGGATAGGCCAATTCCTCCTTGAGCCCAACGCTGGTAAAGCGTGACTAAACCTTGCTTAGGGTTATGATGTTTATCACCTAGCTGTTCACTCATTGCCGATTTGAACAGGCGATTTTTGATCACTTGGCCATTAGGAAGAAAAAAAGGGTCGTTGAGGCAGATTGGATTCATGCGCGTGGTTACTTTCTTGGGTTTATATATTGAGTCCAGTATGCCCTATTTTATCCGACAGTTTTTATCATTTAGTGCCTATTTCGAAGCAAGTTTCGCTCAATAATAAAATGCCAGCGGCATAGCAGCTGGCATTAATCGATTATAAATAGAATCTCAAAAACTGGGCTGACGCTGCTGAAATATGTCAACCAGAAAGGCTCGAACACCCTTTACGCTCATGGTAATTGTCGTTATTGTGATTCTCTACGCCATCATCACAAGGACTGTCTGAGAGTTATGAACAGCACGATTGAAACTATTCTGGGGCACCGCTCCATTCGTCAATATACAAATCAACCGATTGAAAGAGCACAACTTGATGTGATTATTCAGGCTGGTCTCGCGGCTTCGTCATCAAGCTTACTGCAGGCTGTTTCTATCGTGAGAGTGACAGACACAGAGAAGCGTAAACTGCTAGCAGAATACGCAGGTAACCAAGCTTACGTTGAGAATGCGGCTGAGTTTTTGGTGTTCTGTATCGACTATCAGCGCCACGCTCAAATCAACCCTGAAGTGAAAACCGACTTTACTGAACTGACCCTAATTGGCGCGGTAGATTCTGGCATCATGGCGCAAAACTGCATGTTGGCTGCTGAGTCTCTAGGTTTAGGTGGCGTATACATTGGCGGGTTACGTAACAGCGCACAACAAGTGGATGAACTGCTAGAACTGCCACAACACACCGCCGTATTGTTCGGAATGTGCTTAGGTCACCCGGCACAACAACCAGAGGTTAAGCCTCGCCTTCCTGCTCACGTAGTTATGCACGAAAACCAATACCAACCGCTGAGCCTAGATGACATTGCCAGCTACGATGATTCAATGCAGAGCTACTACGCAAGCCGTTCAAGCAACCAAAAGCAGATCAGTTGGTCACAACAGATCACTCAAAAGCTGTCTGGCGAATCTCGCCCGCATATCCTGCCTTACTTGAACAGCAAGCAGCTGACCAAGCGTTAAGCCGTTAAGCCGTTAAGCCGTTAAGCCGTTAAGAGCTTGCAACAAACCACAGCAAACAACAGTACAAACAAAAATGTCAGCGTAATATACGCTGACATTTTTATTTATCCGGAGGCGGCTAGCTTACAGATATTTCTCAATCGGTAGCAATTGCAAAAAGCCTGACTGCATTCGTTCCCACTTACCCGTTTCTGGTTCGCTGTCCCAGCTTTGATCGCCTGAATACCAATACACATCACCGTCTTCAAGCTCTAATCGCCAGCTGTTTTCTTCGCTCATTGCTTGCTCAATGGTTTCTGCTAATGTTTCAGCAATCTCTTTATTCTCGATGATCAAAACCGATTCCGTGTTCAAGTAGGTAGAACGCAAGTTGAAGTTAAATGAGCCGATGCTCGCGATGCTGCGGTCGAATACGACTGATTTAGCGTGCAAGCCATAGGCCGTCTCAGGCGCACATTTAGACACGTCTTGAGTCGATGCTTCACACAGCTTAGATTCTGGTTTTAGCTCAAACAGGTCGATGCCATTCTCCAACATGTCGTAACGTCTGCCTGCATAAGCGGAGTGATTAGTCACCAGATCATTAGACGCCATAGAGTTAGTTAGCGCTTTTATCTCAACGCCCTTGTTGTTCAATACCTGCCACTCTTCAAGCTGACCATCATCGAATACAAGGTAAGCGGATTCCAGCAAGATCTCTTGTTTCGATTCGCTCGCTAATTTCCCTAGAAGAATCGCGGTCGCTTTCGGTTCATCGGTATTGTCTGAATCATCAGGAACGGGCTGATCGTAAACAAAACGAGCATTCACCCAAGTCATCTCACCAACCACCTCTTTCAGTAAACTATCAGCAGCCTTACGATCTAGTGGCAATTCCGGGTAATTTTGATAATGCGGAACGACAATATTATCTATCTTCGAGAGATCAGGTTGCTCGTCATCACCCAGCATATCGACAGGGTAAGACCAACGGCTGTTCCAGTATTCAACAAAACTGGTTTGGATGGTGTTAACTACCGAGCCCATGACTAATACATCGCGGTCTCGGAAATTGATTTCATCAGAAAGGTCAAAGTATTCATCACCGATATTACGGCCACCCACCACAGACAAGGTACCATCTACGGTAAACGATTTATTGTGCATGCGGCGATTTAAGCGAGAAAAGTCACCAACAAAGCTCAGCCATTTACTGAAACCACGACGTGTCGGCGTTGGATTGAAGATACGAATCTCGACATTAGGGTGCGCATCCAGTGCCGACAGCAACCCTTCACGTTCGTTGAGGTTGATATCATCCAGCATTACGCGCACCTTCACACCACGCTCGGCCGCGGCTAACAAACGACTGGCTAAGTAACTGCCCGATTCGTCAGAGTTCCAGATGTAGTATTGAATGTCGATGGTGTGCTCGGCACTTTCGACCAGCGCTAATCGCTGTGCCAAGGCATCCCAACCAGACTCTTGCAGACGAACCGCAGTGGTGCCTTGCTCTAAAGCTTCAGGCTGAAATTCATTGGTTAGAACCGATAAAGTGCTGGGTGCAGGAGAGGTTGGCGGTTCTGTCGGGTGGTCGATGCCTTCAGGAAGTGAAGAACACCCACCTAAAACGGCGATTAAGATTAGTGTTAAACTGATGCGTTGGAGCACAGGCATGTATCTGACTTCCTTTTCACGATGACGTCTTTAGAAACTTTCCGTACAGCTTTTCAATGAACAAGCTATTCCGATCTATTCATTGATTATTACTGCTAAAGCCTGAAATTTATAGGTAATTGTCGACTATAAATTCGAAGCCCGGTCAAGATCACCCACAAATCACTTAAGTTGGGTGAGTGCCAAGCAATATAAACTCAGCGGCTTTTCGACCATTTCAATGGTGAGCTCTATTCGGTCTGGGTGATGCTTCACCATTGTTTGGAGATCTAGTTTCACCGCTTGATTTCACACTAACAGGCGTGTCGACTTACTTATATGAGATTGTGCAAACGCATTACTTACATAAGCGCTAAAGCTGTTGTTGATCTAAGGGCATGTAAGGATCAACACCGAAAACATTGTTCACGCTACGTACCCTTTATCGTCTCTCATTCTTGATGGTAGCTGGATATTATGAAGCTCTTGGTCGATCGCACTGGTGAACAGCTTTTAGAAATTCTGGAAGAGTCAGGAGATAAACTAACAGTTCAATTCATTAGTAATGAAGGCAATCGAATAGGTAAACCATTCCAAGATAGCTTGAGTGGATTATTCCTCGCGGGTTGGAAGCCTCGCACGACCTCAACTGCAAGACCCTAAAGTCAGCTTTGCGCTACACCAACTCTACCCGCTCGGCCGAGATGTAAAATTACCCTCTGGAGATATTGCGACAGTCGCAAGTTACGCCAATACTCACGCTGATGGTTACTATATGTTTGTACGCCTCAACGATGAGTTAACACGACTCAAGATTACACCCGATTGGGAACTGCAACCTTCCGTTCAAAGGTTAGCACTGCCTTATTACCCTGCGCCAAGAACCAAGGAAGAGCTCGACAATATTGACGATTTTGATGCGTGGGCGGGCGGCTTCTAAATACTCCTCACCTACGCCTAGTAGCACATAATACCCAAGCTATTATCAATTATTTTTTGACAATAATTCAAATGTAGCACTGTTTATCGTTTCAAATATTCCCACTATTATTTATCCATCGACACAGACTGCAGCTCAATGAACAAAGAGTGGCACTGTAAACACAGACAAATCACCATTTCGGTGAAAAATAATATAGGTACCAACATGACTCAACTAACTATCGTCGCAAACATCGTCGCTAACGAAGACAAAATTGAATTGGTTAAAGCAGAGCTGCTAAAGCTGATTGATATTACTCGCGCTGAAGAAGGCTGCATCAACTACGACCTTCACCAAGACAATGAAAACCCAGCACATTTCACTTTCTACGAAAACTGGACGTCTCGTGAACTTTGGCAAACACACATGGGTAATACTCACCTCGCTGAATACATGGCAGCAACCGAAGGTAGTGTTACGTCATTTACACTTAACGAGATGACTAAGATCGCTTAAGTACAGTTTCAGTAGTCTGTTACTAGAAAGCACACTGACAAGCTATCGAGTTCAATTTGAAAGCCCCGCTACACGTCAGCGGGGCTTTTTCATTTATGCGGATATCGTCAGCCGCCTTAGTTAGAGCTTCAAACGGGGTTGAATAAAATCAATAAACGCCGAGATACGTTTAGAGACCGATGACGACTTGTAGTAAACCGCATTCACTCGCTCTCGGTCTGTGTTGGCAAGTTTGTCTTGTTCCAAGATAGGGATTAGACGCCCTGCTGCCATATCTTCCTGCACCATAAACCCCGATAAACAAGCAATCCCATTTCCAGCTAAGACTAGTTGACGCACGGTTTCACCATTACTGGCTGTCACAGTAGGCGCGACATCACTTTGGTTTGGTAAAGGCCAATGGTTAAGCACTTTGTTACCCGCAAACCCCACAATTTGATGCGAACTCAAATCTTCAGGTTTGGTGGGCAGCCCACGCTTAGCGAGATAATCAGGTGACGCCACAATATGGAGTAAACTTTTTCCTAACGGGCGAGCGTGCAGTGTTGAATCGGACAACTTACCGATTCGAATCGCAACATCAGTTCTCTTTTCGAGAAGATCAACGAAGCCTTCGTTGGAAGTGAGTTCCAACTCAATGTCTGGGTAAGCCTCTTTGAATGACTGCACCAACGGCACTAGCTGATGGAATACGAATGGACTGGCGGCATCGACTCTTAAACGACCTTTTGGCAACTCTCCGCGCGACACGATTTCTTCTTCCGCGCTCTGAATCATCTGTAATCCCACCCTGACTGAATCGACAAACTGCCGTCCTTCCTCCGTCAATTCCACGCGTCTCGTTGTTCGGTTGAATATTGAGACGCCGAGTTGCGACTCAACCTTACTCACCGAACGAGACACCTTGGCGACCTGCACATCCAGCGCCTCTGCCGCCGCAGAAAAACCACCAGCATCGACAACGGTGAGTACCATTTCTAAATCATCTGAACGGGTTAACATGAGGCTCCTTCGCTATCTTCATTTTGTTTAATGTCATCTCGCTTGTGCTCATCACAGCTCAAATCATCTGAGTCTTTTCGATCTCATCAGCTTAACCCAATGATCGGCTAACTCTTTAATTATTGCAAATTTCACAAAGGTTATTTGTGAATAGCGGCATTTTTCACAAATATATTTTGCTAGATAATCCTCGCCATCAAACGAAGCGCTCCTATTGCAGTCACAAGCTGCCCCATTTTATCGCGCTCGGTATTTAACAAAGAACAGTAAGAGAGATGATTATGCCATTAGCATTACTTGCATTGACGCTCAGCGCCTTTGCCATCGGAACCACAGAATTTGTCATCGTAGGCTTGATTCCTACCATGGCGAGCGACTTGAATGTATCTCTGCCATCGGCAGGCCTATTAGTCAGTTTATACGCGCTTGGCGTTGCTATTGGCGCACCAGTATTAACGGCATTAACCGGAAAATGGAATCGTAAAGCGGTGCTGCTGACCGTGATGGCATTGTTTGTCATTGGTAACTTATTGGCGTGGCAAGCTCCAGGCTATAACACGCTGATCGCCGCACGAATTTTGACTGGCCTTGCCCATGGTGTGTTCTTCTCGATCGGATCGACCATCGCGACAGGTTTGGTTTCAAAAGATAAAGCAGCCAGTGCCATTGCGATCATGTTTACGGGTTTAACGGTTGCATTGGTAACTGGAGTACCACTGGGCACTTATATCGGCCAAACCTTTGGATGGCAAGCGACCTTCTTGATCGTTGCTCTGCTTGGCCTTATTGCTCTTATCGGTAGTGCTATCTTGGTTCCAAGCAACCTTAAGCAACCACCTGCGGCGAAGATTTCGGCACAACTAAAGGTTCTAACTCAACCACGCTTACTGTTGGTTTACGCTATCACAGCACTAGGTTATGGCGGTACGTTCACAGCGTTTACGTTCCTTGCTCCAATACTGGAAAATGTATCAGGGTTTGATTCGAGCTCTATCAGTCTCATCATGTTGGTTTACGGTGTGTCAGTGGCGGTAGGTAACATCTGGGGCGGAAAAATGGCCGACAAGATGGGCCCGATTAAAGCGTTGACCGTTATCTTCTCTGGTTTAGCCGCAGTACTGGTGGTATTCAACTTTACCGCAGTAAACCCTTACGCAGCTGTTGCTACCATTTTGGTTTGGGGTGCATTCGCATTCGGTAACGTTCCGGGGCTACAAGTGTATGTTGTGAAACTGGCTGAGAAATACACACCAGACGCAGTCGATGTCGCTTCTGGGTTGAACATTGCAGCCTTCAACGTCGGTATCGCATTAGGCTCATGGGGCGGTGGTTTGATTGTCGCGAAATCTGGATTAATGAACACCCCTTGGGTAGGTGCTGTGATCGTTCTGATCGCTCTTGTTCTGACTCGATTCAGTGGTGCGTTAGATAAGAAGCAAGCACAACAAGCTGTTCCATCTAGCATCTAGCATCTAGCATCTAGCATCTAGCAAGAATAGAAAAAACAAAGCCCGAACCTAGGTTCGGGCTTTATCAATTCAATCTGATTATTACTCGTTATCGATCGCTTTCAGCACTTTACATGGATTACCGACTGCAACCACATTGGCTGGGATGTCTTTGGTTACGACACTGCCCGCGCCAATCACGCTGTTTTCGCCAATGGTGACACCGGGGCAGATAATTACACCACCGCCAAGCCAAACATTGTTGCCAACATTAATCGGTGTGCCAAACTCAACGCCTTCTTCTACACGGCCTTTCACATCGAGTGGGTGACCTGCAGTCAGGATTTGAACGTTCGGACCAAGCAGCACATTGTCGCCAATAGTCACTTCAGCCACATCCAAAATCACGCAGTTAAAGTTAGCGTAGAAGTTCTTGCCTAGCTTGATGTTCGAGCCGTAGTCACAACGAAATGGAGGTTCTAAATGCGCATTTTCACAGCCCGGAATCAGCTCTTGCGTTGCTGCTTCCCATTCGGGTGTGTCAGGAATACTGTTATTGAGTTTTTGAAGCACCTTGCGACATTCGATACGAGCTGCATAAAGCTCTTTATCCCAAGCCTGATAAGGTTCACCTGCTAGCATTTTTTGTTTTTCTGTTTTCACGTTACTTACCTGTTCTCACATCAATTAGCTATTTTCATATTACTTATCTAGCTTCACATTACTTAACTAATGGTGGTCAATTCATCGACCAAAAACGCAATATCGCACATCTAAATAACAGTGAATAAGGAGTGTTTGAGCTTGGTTTAAGAGATGCGCAGCTCGTCACTTTTTGTAGGTAAAATATGAAATTCGAACAGTGCTAATTTAGCTTCGCTATCGAATCACGTAACACCAAACTACCAGTGGTATTGATGGTGGTCGCTTGCTCTGTTTCACCGACAATTTGCAGGATCGCCTTTTGCGTCATTTGCTCTAATGGCACACTCACAGACGTTAAGCTTGGCGTTAAAAACGCCCCCACTTTGCTGTTATCAAAGCCGACGATCGAAACATCTTGAGGCAATGAGTACCCAAGTTCGGTTAACGCCTTAATCGCACCAATCGCCATATCATCGTTTTCAGACAAGATAGCAGTGAATGTGGTTCTGCTTTTTGCCAAAGCCTGAGCCGCGTGATAACCGCTGTCCATCGTCCAATCACCTTGAACAACGTTGGACTCATCCAATGCAACACCATGTTTAGTTAACACATCTTGATAGGCTTGGTAACGCAGCTCATCGGTCGAAGAACCGGCTTTACCACGAATCACTGCAATGTCTGTATGGCCTTGCTCGATGATGTGTTCAACCATCAAACAAGCACTCTGATAATGGTCGGTGGTAATAGCATGATTGGGCTTCGACGGCATTTCACGGTTGAGTACCAGAATCGGAGTGTCGGTGCTGTCGATGATCTTTGCAATCTCACATTCGGTTAAGCATTGCGGATAGAGGATGATGCCCGCGCACTTCATATCCAGCAGGAAGTTGATCGCCTTTATTTCGTCTTCAGCGCTGTGTTTGCCATCGGTGATCACCAATTGGTGATTCGACTTTTCGCTATAAGAAGCCGCGTGATACATCAAGGAAGAAAAGTAAGGGCCATTGAACAACTCATTGGTGATAACAAAGCCGATGAAGTTGGTCTTCTTGGTCGCCAATTGCTGAGCCAACAAGTTCGGTCGATAACCTGTTTCTTGAATCGCATCAAATACCTTTTTCACCACATCTGGGCGCACGATGTTCTTGCCATTTAAGACACGAGAAACGGTCGATTTAGATACGCCTGCGCGGTTTGCGACATCAAGCATGGTTACCATTCGCTTCTTTTCCTTTATAAAAAATTAGCCGACATAGGCCGACTAATTCATTGCAAAATGACAGCTCACAGTTCACATAACTGCGCTGGGGAATGCATTCTAAATAGTGGCACCGTTAGATGCAATCACACCTTTATACCACTCGAAAGACTTCTTGCGCTTGCGTTCTAGTGAGCCAGATTGATCGTTGTGCTTATCTACGTAAATGAATCCGTAGCGTTTTTTCATCTCGCCCGTGGTGAACGAAACTAAGTCGATACAGCCCCAAGGGGTGTAACCCATCAAATCAACACCATCAATCGCAACGGCTTTTTTCATCTCTTTGATGTGGTCGCCAAGGTAAGCGATACGGTAGTCGTCATTAATGCTGCCATCTTCTTCAATGGTATCAACAGCGCCAAAACCGTTCTCAACGATGAACAATGGCACTTCATAACGTTCATACAGAGACGCTAAACAGAAACGCAAACCCGTCGGATCAATTGGCCAGCCCCAATCGCTAGACTGGATGAACGGATTATCGACCGAATTTTCATGACCGCCGTCCATCGCTTCTTCTGTAGATTGGTGAGAAGAAGAATCCAAGGTATTCGACATGTAGTAGCTAAAGCCTAAGTAATCAGCCTTACCTTCTTTTAGGATCTGCTCATCTTCAGGCTGCATCTCAATGTTGAAGCCTTTGATTGCCCAGTCACGCGTAGCGTAATTTGGGTAATGACCGCGAACCATCACATCTGAGAAGAAGTAACGGTCACGCATCGCTTGTTGTGCCACCATAATGTCTTCCGGTTTAGAAGAACGAGGATAGAAAGGCACCATCGCACACATTGCGCCGATTTGAAGATCTGGATTGATCTCGTGACCTTTCTTAACCACCAAAGCACTTGCAACAAACTGATGGTGAACCGCTTGATACATCGCCTCTTGCGGCTTTTCGCATTGTGGAAACTTCACGCCTGAGCATAACCAACCGAAAATATCTGCCGAGGTGTTCATCTGGTTGTTGATCTCGTTAAACGTCATCCAGTATTTCACTTTGTGTTGGTATCGTTCCATCACTGCAGTTGAATACTTAACGAAGAAGTCGATCACTTTGCGGTTCATCCAGCCGCCATATTCCTTAGCTAGATGGTAAGGCATTTCAAAGTGGCTCAGTGTTACCACAGGCTGAATGTCGTATTTCAACAGCTCGTCAAACAGATCATCGTAAAACGCTAAACCCGCTTCACACGGTTCAGCTTCATCGCCATTTGGGAAGATACGCGTCCACGCGATACTGGTACGGAAACACTTAAAGCCCATCTCAGCGAATAACTTAATGTCTTCTTTGTAGCGATGGTAGAAATCCACTGCGACTTGGTTAGGATAGTTTTCGCCATCAATCACGCCATCGGTGATTCGACGTTGTACACCATGAGCGCCCGCTGTTAATACATCAACAACACTGACACCTTTACCATTCGCATCCCAGCCGCCTTCTAGTTGATGCGCTGCTACTGCACCGCCCCATAAAAAATCGTTCGAAAATTCGTTGTTCATACCATTACTCACTACAAGTTATTCGTGAAAAAGATCAGAATTTGAGCTGCAATTACAACTCTGAAATCGATTTCAATAAAAGCAAAGATACAGATTGAAACCGGTTTCAGCAACAGTTAAAAGATCTTTTTTGATCGATCTAAAGACTAATCAACAGTCAGCATTACGATCAATGCTGTTCAAAATACTGATCATGCAGTGATTTGCCAGATTGGTCTTGAGTCCCAGGGTAGAACTGAACGAGTGTCTGATCGGCTAGTGTGAGGTGAATCCAACCCTCTTTGACTTTCAGCCAATTGGTACCGTTGGTCTCATAGACGGCAGGAAACTTGCCCCAGCCAGACTCTGATACCTGCAGCTCTTGAAATAGGTTAATCGGGGCTAGCTTATTGCTGTCGAAGTTTGCGTCGGCATAGACAGATAAAGGCTCGATGGCATCGTTTGGCTTAAACGTATAACAGCTCACAGAGGCTGAAGTGCGATCAAACCACTGGTAAGGTTGTGCACCGATTAAATCGTAGACCGTGCAATCATTGAATTGAATCGCCCACTCTTGGTGAGCTTTAAAACCGAGGTAACCTATGGGTTGTGATGGTTCAGGCTTTGAGTCCGCCTCCTGCTCATACACCGGTTCTGAGGTAGCACATCCCATAAGCCCAAGACTAAAAAGGAAAGTCACAGCAAGCTTCATCATTGTCATACCTCAGTTCCGTTAGTAGATGAGTAACTCAATTAAGTCTCTACATTAAACGGTAAGTTCCAAGCGATTACCATCTGGATCGAGTATACAGCTCTCATAATAGCCATCGCCTGTTTTTCTTGGGCCATCTAAGCGCTCATAGCCGTCTTCGACCAAGCGTTGAGTGAGTGCATCGACCGCTTGTTCCGACCCGAGTGAAATCGCCATATGAACAAAGCCTGTAAACTGATCATAGATGTCATCTTTCGATTCAGGCACCGAGTCCATTTCCATGATCTCTAGTCGGCTTCCAGTCTCAAATGAGAGGAAGTATGAAGAAAACCCTTTGGTTGGGTTGTGATATTTGAGTTCAATGTCGCGCCGAAATAATCTTCATAAAATCGCTTCAGTACTTCGAGTTGTTTGGTCCAAATTGCGATGTGTTCAATCTTCATTTTGTTTGCCTAAGTTTGATGTCTAACGCTAGATTACTCATCAAATAAGGAACAATAAACAGAACGAAATTCATCGAAATTGTTCCTGATTAACGGGCTCGATTTTATGTCCATAACTGCACAGTATTGGCATCTATGTTTGTGTAATAGTTATCTTTCCTCCATAGTCAGGTTTTACACAATCTGAGATTCAAACTGTGAGCTTTTTAAAACTGATACTACTTGCGGCTATATGGGGAGGCTCGTTTCTTTTCATGAGAATGGCCGCCAATCCATTAGGACCCGCAGTCTTAATTGAAGCGCGAGTTCTGTTTGCAGCACTTACTCTGCTTTTAGTTTCTTTCTATTTAAAAAAGAAGCTCTCTTTTCATGATCACGCAAAACACTTCTTCATTCTCGGCCTGTTTAACACCACACTTCCTTTTTTGCTTTTCGCTTATGCCGCGCAGACACTTGACGCCTCGACACTCGCCATCTTGAACTCTACCGCGCCAATATGGGCGGCAATCATTGGTGCAATATGGACCAAAACAGCACTCGAGGCGAAAGTTCTATTGGGACTTGGGATTGGGGTAACAGGAGTTGGCGTGTTAGTCGGTTGGGATGCGATGAACATTGGCCGTGAGGCTATGCTTCCTATCTTTGCAGCAGTGATGGCGGCCTTTAGCTACGGAATAGCGTCAAACTATACCAAACAAGCCCCTAAAGTTGAGGCATTCAACAATGCTCATGGCAGCATGTGGACTGCGGTATTGCTGGTTTTGCCGTTTGTATTCTTTATTCCGATGAGAGAAACACCCGACGTTACGATCACTACATCGGTTGTCTTATTAGGCGCGGTATGTACTGGGTTAGCGTATCTACTTTACTTCAATCTCGTCTCTGAACTCGGCGCACCTTCAGCCCTGTCCGTGACCTTCATCATTCCGGTATTTGGTATTCTATGGGGTAACTTATTCTTAGATGAAGCAATTGGCATCAATACGATTGTTGGTTCAATTCTGGTTATCACCGGCACCATGTTGGTGACAGGAATGACGCCTTCTAAGATGATAGAGAGCGCCAAACAGAAACGAGCAGCAAGAGCGGCTCGTTAATCAGCCATATATTGCTGAATCTTGTTTCTCAGCCACTGATGAGCAGGGTTCAAATCGGTTCTTTTATGCCAAATCATGTATTGCTGCATAGGTAAGATTTCAAACGGCTGATCAAGGACTTGAAGCTGGAAGGATTCGGAAAATTGATTGGCAAAATCACGCGATGTACTGCCGACACAATCTGAGCCCGATACCAGCACACACATGGTCATCAGCGAGTCACACTCGGCACTCACTTTTCTCTGTTTCAGTGGCGACTTGGTAAAATAATCTGCCGTGTATAAACGGGTTCGACGCATTCTAAAAGTAACATGCTTTTCGTTGTAATATTGCTCTTGCGTCACAGAGCCATTGATTCTCGGATGCCCCTTTCGAGCTATCAGCACCAACTCATCTTCAATCATCGGCTGCTTCATGTAGCCGTTAACTTGCGGGTAATGGATATCAATCGCTAAATCAGCTTGTTGCATGCTCAAGCCTTGCAATAATTCTTCTTCGTTGTTCGGCACCATATTGAATTCAATCGAGATATTGCCCAACGTCTCATCTTGCTCGACGAGAGGTTGAAGCTTGGTTAATCCAATCTCATTCACCAGGATACAAAACACATGATGCTGCTGATTATCAAATGTCTTTAAAGTGCTTACTGCGCTGCTTATCCCTTCTAGAGCAGGCTCTACTCGGTCTGCCAATTGCACCGCAGCGTTAGTCGGAATAATCCCACGCCCTTCACGAATAAACAGGTCGGTATCAAGCTGAGATTGCAATCGCTTCAATGCCCCGCTAACCCCAGGCTGAGTCATACCAAGCGATTCTGATGCAAGCGTGATCGACTTTAATCGATACACTTCTAAGAACACGCTCAATAGATTTAAATCCAACTTTTCCACGTCGCTCACCGTTACTCTCCCTGTCAATGTGGTCTTAATCAATCATAGGTCAGGATTCGCCTTCGTTCCCCAACCATTGCATGACTCAATACATAGCCAATCGTGATGTATTAAATAAAGCTTACTTTATTTTTTGCTATATGTCTTATTCCTATAATCGCCTCAACGAAACAAAATTCTGAAATGAAGAGGCTCTTATGACGACTTCACGCACGTTCAAAAATGCATCACTGTTCCTAGCTATCTCGCTCGCATTCCCTGCAGTTGCAGCTAACCATGACCACGCACACTTCAGCGAAATTGGCGACCAAGGTGGCAAAAGCGCAACCGAGATGACGACTAAGGCAAACCAAGAGTTCGCAAAAACACTTAACTTTGCCGACACTCGCGCTTTCGACAATAACAACAAAGGTCTTATTGCTAGCTTCGACCAAGAGACGGGCGACATCATTCGCAATAGCTTTAACTTTATCGACCCAAGTGTGACGAATGCAGACCAAGCACCAGATTCAGTAAACCCTTCACTGTGGCGCCAAGCGGTATTGAACCAAGCAGCAGAAGGCTTATATGAAGTTGTTCCGGGTAAAGTTTACCAAGTTCGAGGTGCTGACTTAGCGTCTATCTCTTTCATTCGTAGTGACAACGGTTGGATCGCTTACGACGTTCTTCTTACCAAAGAAGCGGCCGCTAAATCACTCAAATTCTTCAAGAGCAATGTGCCTGATGGCGGCGAACTGCCCGTCGTTGCTATGATTTACTCTCACTCGCACGCTGATCACTTTGGTGGCGCAAGAGCAATCAAAGACGCATACCCAGATGTAAAAGTGTACGGTTCGAAAAACATTACTAAAGAGATCGTCGACGAAAACGTATTGGCGGGTAATGCAATGTCTCGTCGTACCGCTTATCAGTATGGTGCAACCCTGAACCGACACGAGCACGGTATTGTTGATGCTGCACTGTCGAAAGGCCTATCAACCGGTAGCATTACTTACGTACTGCCAGACTACGAGCTGAACCATAACGAAGAGATTGAAACTCTGGTTATCGACGGCCTAGAAATGCAATTCATGGATGCTTCAGGTACCGAAGCGGCCTCTGAAATGGTGACATATATTCCAAGCATGAAAGCACTTTGGACTGGCGAACTGACCTACCAAGGCATGCACAACCTGTACACGCTGCGTGGCGCTAAAGTACGTGACGGCTTGAAATGGTCTAAGAAGATCAACGAGATGTTAGTCACTTGGGGTGAAGATACTGAGGTGCTGTTTGCGTCTCACTCATCGCCAATCTGGGGCGAACAAGAGATCTCTGATTACCTAAAAATGCAGCGTGATGCTTACGGTTTTACTCATAACCAAACGCTTCGTTTAGCCAATAACGGTGTGGTTCTACAAGACATCGGGGACGAGATTTACAAGGTCATGCCAGACAGCATCCAACAGTCTTGGCACACCAACGGTTACCACGGTACTTACTCTCACAACGCTCGCGCTGTGTACAACATGTATCTTGGTTACTTCGACATGAACCCAGCTAACCTTAATCCATTACCAATCGAGCCAGAATCGGTGAAGTTTGTTGAGTACATGGGCGGCAGCGATGCTGTGATTGAAAAAGCGCAGCAAGATTTCCAAGAAGGTGAATACCGCTTCGTTGCAACAGCACTGAATAAGGTGATTCAAGCTGAGCCAGAGAACAAAGTTGCACGTGGCTTATTGGCAGATACATACGAGCAGTTGGGTTATCAATCAGAAGGTGCAGGTTGGAGAAACATCTACCTAACCGGCGCTCAAGAGCTTCGTATTGGCACACAACCGGGCGCACCGAAAACTGCATCTCCGGATGTGTTAGCGAACATGACGATTGAAAACCTACTCGATTACTTAGCCGTAAAAGTGGATTCGCTAAAAGCACAAGAAACACCATTTACATTGAATATTCAGTTGCCTGATGTAAAAGAGTTCTACTACGTTGAGATGTCTAACGGCAACCTGAACAACATCCAAGTATCAGAGCTGCAAGATGCGGATACGACACTGATCATCAATAAGTCTGACGTGTCTGACATCGTGCTTAAGAAAACAAGCCTTGGAAAACTGTTAGAAGACGGACAAGCAGGCGTGAAAGGTGATAAGACATCACTTAACAAACTGCTGTCTTCACTGACAGAAGCTGACACCTCTTTTGAGATTGTACCGCGCCCAAGTAAAGGCGAAGAAGTTGATGCAGAGCTATACCAAGATTCAGCGGTACACGCTCATTAAACGCCGGATACACTAAATAAAAACAACAGCAGTTAGCTAGAAAAACGTTCTATAAAGAACATAAAAACAAGCCCCTCCCTTTTGGTTGGGGCTTTCTTATTTGTTCTCAATATATGCTTCTGAATCGCTATTGAGTTTGCCCGTTTACGTCGCAATCCCAATAAGAAGGTGAACCATAATATTGAACAAAGTAATCGATAAATACGCGCACCTTTGGTGCAAGTAACTGAGCACTCGGGTATACCGCCCAGATAGCCGCCTCATCCTTTAAAGGGTAATCCGGCAACACCTCAACCAGCGAACCTTCCGCGAGCTGCTTGTATGCTATCCAACTCGCGCACATGGCAATGCCCAAGCCATCGACACATACATCCCTTACCGCTTCACCGTGATCGACGCGGATAGCACCTAGGCTCTCTTCGAGTTTTCCGATATGAATACTGGCTACCGGAGGTGACAACCCAAGCTCTTGTCCTGCTTGACCTATATTGTGCGTAGACGCGAGTCGCACAAACAACTTTAGATGTTCAATGTTCATCAATAATGGCTAGCCTGCGCTGAGTACACGCTGCTTATTGGCCGCAGCGGCACGGGGAATAATGTGAGTTTTAATATAGGCATTAAGCTTAAACCATGCAAAAGCGCCCGCTAAAACATTGGCGACTGTCGCAGCAATAACCGCATTGACCATGTCTCCGGTTATCGAGCCGATCCATAAAGCGGGAATGTAGAAAACAAACAAGCGTAGGAAAGAGACATTCAAAGCTTTACGCGGCACACCCAAGGCATTAAAGACCGACGCAACCAACATGCAAAGCCCAAGCGGCCCATAGCTGAACGGTATAAATAACAAGGTCACTTCAAACCAGCTGCGTATGCTTTGTTCTTCCGAGATAACAGGAATAATCCAGCCACTAAACAGCGCCAACAATGTTGCCATCACGGTGTGGAAAACCAATAAGAACTTCGCTGTTGTATTCAATAGCTCAGGGATTTTGCATCGCTGCTGCGCCCCTAGGTAACGACCAATCATAGGCGGGATAGACATCGTCAGAGCAAGAGAAAACACCAGCATAAAACTTTCAACACGGGCGAGTAAGCTCCAAAAAGCCATCTCATCGGTTCCGATTCTCGCAATCAATAGCATTGAGAAGAACGCGCTGACCGCAGGTAATATCTGATTCGCAGTGGTTGGCATTACCGTCTTGAATAACTCAAAACTGTAGCCTTTGATTCGGTTACTGCACGCGCCATTGAAGCCAAACCAACCTTTGCCGCGAGACTTGATTAGCATGTAGATTGCGCCGAAAGCGTAGCCAATGCTCGATGCGATCGCCGCCCCTGCGATGCCCATATCCAATCCAAAGATCAGAATAGGGTCGAGAATTAGGTTAATCACGCTAGCAGCCAAGAACATGCTTCCGGTTGTTTTGGTATCGCCATTGGCACGATAAACGCAGGTGGCCAGATAAAGCACCGCCACCATCAATGCACTGAATAAATTGAAATTATCAAACGCGCCAACACTCTTAATAATTCGTTAATAGTGTTTCGTTTAATGGTTAATTGTTGGTTCGAACATTCCTCGCTAGCCTGAATTTAGGTCGCATTCACACTGAATAGGCTGAAATGAAATCTCTCAGAAGGAATATGGAAATGGTATATCAAGGTTATACAACGTTTAAAGCTCAAGCCGAGGATGGAATTCTTACCGTCACTTTTGACTTCGGTACTGTGAATGTTCAAGGGCAAGAGACTTTGATGCTGACGAAGCCGAAGCACTCAAAGCGGAAGCTTATTGGTTGTATCAAGCTACGAGCAAAACCCCTGCGGTTAAGCGCTTCCAAATTGCCGATGAGCAAGGCCTAGAGCACGATATGGAAAACCAACGTAACTGGGAAACTCTGGTTATGAACGTTCAAGACATCAAATAACTCGGTCACTTCTCTTAATTTGGGTCAGTCACAAACTGACCCATTGTCTTACTTAATCGTTAAACGCCAACGGTTAACCACCAAGTGTTAAAATGGTCATTATTTGCCCCATAGACTCACATTTGAGTCTTCAGCTTGTGAGCCAAATGCAACTATGTGTCATTAATCTTTGTTATAACAACGTTGTTCAAACTATTTTTTGAAGGACGGAATATGCAAAAAATAATTCTGATCACAGGTGCCACGGATGGCATTGGTTTAGAGACCGCAAAAGCACTAACGCAGCAAGGGCACCATGTTCTAATTCATGGCCGCAACCCAGCTAAGGTCAATAAAGTCGTGACCGCTCTGTCTCGCCTGTCTAAGAATGCAATCATCGAAAGCTACATCGCAGACCTATCGACGCTCTCTGAAGTTGAGGCGCTCGCAACCCAAATCAAAAGCGATCACAAACGACTCGATATACTCATTAACAACGCAGGTGTGTATAAGGTGTCGGACATCACCACTCCAGACAATCTTGATGTGCGTTTTGTCGTAAACACCATTGCGCCATATCTACTGACACAAAAGCTGCTTCCTCTTTTTGATGCGACAGGTCGTATCGTCAACCTATCTTCAGCAGCCCAAGCACCCGTAGATCTAGATGCATTAATCAGTCCGAATGCGGGCGAACTTGATGGTCCGGTTTACGCGCAAAGTAAGCTGGCGCTAACGATGTGGTCCATCGAATTAGCCAATACTCTTTTAGACAAAGGCACCGCAATTATCCCTGTAAACCCAGCTTCTTTCCTTGGTAGTAAATTAGTGAAAGATGCTTATGGCGTTGATGGCAACGACCTTGCGATTGGAGCCGATATTCTTTGTCGTGCTGCGCTCAGTGATGAGTTTGCCAACGCTTCTGGTCAATATTTTGATAATGATTCTGGGTTGTTCAAAGACCCGCACGCCGACGCATTAGACAACACTAAGAACCACAAGCTGGTGACAGTGCTTAATCAATTACTCGAAGAAAAGCTGTGCGTTACGCACTGATCATTCATTAGTAAAAAACGACCACTAACACTCCCCCCCACCACCACACACACAATCCAAGCCGCAGTTCTATCTATACAGACAAAGAACTGCGCGCTCTTTCGATTATTAAGATTTCTTTAATACTGATTCCCCGCTTTGCCCAATTATCACCCAAGATGCAGATTGCTAAACTTGCCCCCGTCGAAACAACACAGGCTACGGCCGAGGAGCATTTATGCGTTTTGAAGGTAAAGTTTATCGTCCTTGGATGGAAGCAGAGAGCGTACTCATCCAGACAACATTGGGGTGCAGTAATAACCAGTGTACCTTCTGCACGATGTTTGATGATAAGCGTTTCAAAGTAAGAGACATCAAAGACATCTTTGAAGATATTGATGCGGCGAGAAAAATCTACCCGCATGTTGAGTCTATCTTTTTAGTCGATGGTAACGTGATGGCGATTAGAACCGAGATGCTGATTTCGATTCTGGATTACATCAAGATCACCTTCCCAGAGATCAAGAACATTTCTCTGTATTCAGGGTTCAATGACTTCCGTCGTAAGAGCTTGTCTGAATTAAAAGAGATTAAGTCGGCAGGTTTAAGCATGGCCTATTCCGGCTTGGAGTCCGGTGACCCAATTTTGCTTGAACGCATTCAAAAGCGCATGACGCGTGAGCATGCGATTGAAGGAATGAACCTAGCCCGTGAAGCAGACATCAAGGTACTGGCTTCTTTCATCTTTGGCCTTGGCGGCAAAGAGCGTTCTATAGAGCATGCGATTAATACCACCAGCTTGTTGAACATCATGCAGCCAGATGCGATTGCACCGATGGCTTTAGCCGTTCAACCGGGATCGGTATTGGAAAAAGAAGTAAACCGTGGCGAGTTTGTTTTACCAACGCCATTGCAGATTCTGGAAGAAGAAAAATACTTGCTCGAAAACCTAGAAGATTTCGATTGCTACTACTGGGGTGACCACGGCAATAACATCTCACCAATGCGTGGCATGTTGCCTCAGGCTCGTAAGCCGTTTCTTGATAAGATTAATCAAGACATCGCTCACAACCCAATCACTAAGCAAAACGTCATTAAAACCTTTGCTTGGTAACGAGTAACCTCTACATCGTTTGAAGCAGCCACAAAAAGGGCCAGTATCAGCTGGCCCTTTCATTTTCTAGTTATGTCGCTCTCTATCGAACTACCTGGAGCCGACCGCTCGGACTAATTCTGCGATTCCATCCCAATCACCCTTGTCCATTTTGTCGGTCGGTACCATCCAAGTACCGCCACAGGCAACGACTGATTTCAGTGCTAAGTAAGACTCAACGTTCGCTAGGCTTACACCGCCTGTCGGCATAAAGTTAACCGGGTAAACAGCCGTCAACGCTTTCAACATAGGAATACCGCCAGATGGCTCTGCTGGGAAGAACTTTAGTGTCTTAAGCCCCATTTCCATTGCTTGTTCAACCAAGCTTGGGTTATTCACTCCAGGAACGATCGTAACCCCTCTTTGCTGACAGTATTTGACTGTTGTTGGATTCAAACCTGGGCTGACAATGAAATCAACACCCGCATTAATGGCAGTATCCACCTGCTCTGTAGTCAGCACAGTACCTGCGCCAATCAGTAACTCAGGGTAGGCTTCACGCATCAAACGAATCGACTCTGCTGCCGCTTCTGTACGAAATGTCACTTCAGCACAAGGCAAACCATTCTCAACCAATACTTTCGCAAGCGGCACAGCCTGAGCAACGTCATTAATGGCGATCACCGGAACGATGCGAATATCTCTGAGTCGCTGTTCAATTGTTTTCATTGTTCATTCCTCTCATTATCAAACAGACAAATTAAGCCAAGTCGCTGCCGTTGCTTGCGATCACTTTTTTGTACCAGTGGAATGACTTTTTAGGAATACGATTTAACGTACCATTGCCTAGGTTGTCTCTGTCCACGTAGATAAACCCATAGCGCTTGCTCATCTCTCCGGTCGACGCCGCAACAAGATCGATACAACCCCAAGGTGTGTAACCCATCAATGGTACACCGTCTTCCATTGCTTCATGCATCGCAACAATGTGCTGACGAAGGTAATCAATGCGGTAATCATCGTTCACTTCTCCATTGTCATCCAAGGTATCACGAGCACCTAAGCCATTTTCTACCAAGAAAAGTGGTTTCTGGTAACGGTCATAGAGTGTGTTCATCGTAATTCGAAGACCTGTAGGGTCAATGACCCAGCCCCAATCACTTGCTGGAAGATGAGGGTTTTTGATGGACTTAACGACGTTCGCTGCACTCGTATTTCCTGCATTCATATCAGCGGAAGCACAGCGTGAAGCGTAATAACTGAAAGAAATGAAATCGACAGTATTTTTCAGAATCTCGAAATCTTCTTCTTGTGTTTCAAGCACCACACCTTTGTTATCAAACACTTTTTGAGCATAAGATGGGTAGTAACCACGCGATTGAACATCGATAAAGAACAGGTTCTCGCGGTCTTTTTCCATAGCCATCAGCACATCTTCTGGCTTACATGAATATGGATAGAAGTTACCGCCCGCCAGCATACAACCCACTTGGTTTTGCTCATCAACTTCATGGGCAATCTTGGTTACCAAAGCGCTTGCTACTAGCTCATGGTGAGCTGCTTGGTACTTCACTTGATCGTGATTTTCGCCTTCCTGAAACAACAATCCAGCACCAGAAAACGGGCTCGCTAGTAAAATATTGATTTCGTTGAAAGTTAACCAGTATTTCACCAAGCCTTTGTAGTTTTCGAAACAGGTTCTCGCGTAACGGCTAAAGAACTCAATCATCTTACGATTACGCCACGAACCATACTCGTTGACCAAGTGCATAGGCACATCGAAATGGCACAAGGTAACGAGCGGCTCAATACCGTATTTCTTACACTCTTCAAAAACATCACGGTAAAAATCTAAGCCAGCTTGGTTCGGCTCTAGCTCGTCACCTTTTGGAAAGATTCGGCTCCAAGCGATGGATACGCGGAAGACTTTAAATCCCATCTCTGCCAGCAAGGCGATGTCTTCTTTGTAACGGTGATAAAAGTCTATCGCGTTATGGCTTGGGTAGAACTCGTCTTCGCTGAGCGTCACCTTATCAACCTGACCAAGCTTAATTGGCATGCGGTTCTCACCATAAGGGATCATATCTACGGTTGTTAGGCCTTTACCACCCGCTAAGTGAGCGCCTTCAGACTGGTTTGCAGCAATAGCGCCGCCCCATAAGAAATCTTCGGGAAATTGAATGTTTGACATCGAATACCTCGGAAACAATAAAAGTCACCTTACGCTGAAGTAAGGTGACTGAATAAATTAATCAATTCTAATTAAGACGCGGACACTACTGTCGGCTTGTCTTCTGCCTTACCAGCTTCTTTGTTTGCTGACTCTGAAGTTGCTTTCTCATCGGCATCATCTTCTGGAACATCTTCAAAGCCTAAAACTAGGGTTAGAACAAATGACAGAACAATAGACAATGCGATCAGACCGAACACCCAAACGATACTCATTGGGTCATTCACATCGAAGAACTGAACACTCGTAAACAAGCTTGGTGCTGCCATCGAGTGACTCGCAAGGCCACCCATGCCCGCTAATGCACCTACGATAAAACCAGTAATCATTGTTGCGATAAGTGGACGTTTCAGACGAACAAGCACGCCGTACAATGCAGGCTCAGAGATACCGGCGAAGATAGCTGAAGCACCTGCGGCTAATGATGTCTGCTTTAGTGCGCTGTTTTTGGTTTTGTAAGCAACAGCCAGACACGCACCACCCATACCGAGGTTGGCACCGATTTCTGAAGGCATAACCATACCTTCACGACCCGTCTCAGCAATGGTTTGAATAATCGTTGGAGTAAATACACGGTGCATACCAGTAAGAACAAGTAGAGGCCACAGTGCGCCCATGATAGCAACCGACAACCAACCTAATGTGTCATGAATTGTGTAAACAAGCGCTGAAAGTGCAGTACCAACCCAAATACCAAATGGACCGATAAGTACGATAGCAACCGGAGCTGCAATCAATACGATAAGCATAGGTTTCAGGAAGTTTTTAGTCACAGCAGGGGTAATGCTATCTACCCAACGTTCTATGTAAGAAAGAGCCCAAGTCATCACAAGTACAGGAATAACCGTGTAGGTGTATTTCACTGACGTGATTGGGATACCGAAGAAATCAACGTGCTTGCCTTCTGCTGCTTGCGCCATCAATTCCATAAAGTTCGGGTGGATTAAGACACCGGCAATCGCAATGGAAAGAGACATATTGGTCTTGAATTTGATCGATGCGGAAGCGGCAACCATAACCGGTAGGAAGAAGAAGGCGCCATCGCCAATCGCTTTCAAGATAATCAAGGTAGGTGCATTTGGCTCAACCCAGCCCAGCATCTCAAGTACCATGGCGAGCAGTTTGACCATTGAAGCGCCAATGATTGCTGGGATAAGAGGCGACATGGTACCAACCAGTGCGTCCAACATTTTCGCACCAATTGACTTAGCCGTTAGCTTCTCTTTTTTAGCAGGAACCTCTGACTCAGATACAGTGGATAGCTCACAAAGCGCCATCACTTCTTTGTATGCATACGATACCTCGTTACCAATGATAACTTGTACTTTGTCTCCATTATCAACAACACCCATCACACCTTTCAGTGCTTTTAGCTTGTTAATATCGACGCCATCTTGGCTGTGTAAAACGAATCGTAGTCGAGTCATACAGTGTGTTAGGGCAGCCACATTTGTCTTGCCCCCAAGATGCTCAACAACAGATTTCGCAATTGCGCGGTAATCGTTGGCCATTTTATCCCCCAAAGATCTCTTTCCAGTGATTTTTAAACGCGAATATAGTGAGATGTGACTAATTTTCCGTCAGTAGGATGCAAAAACAATCACAATTGTTGTGAATTGTTGTTTTGTGTCCTTCATCACACTTCCTTAAGTTACCGGTAACATGTTACCGGTAACGCTTATAAGATAAAGCCATATTTACAAGCGATGTTCAAAATTGAGATCACGCGCAAATTTGTTAAGAGGATTGAGTTATGGCTGGTAGTAGTGTCATCGTCATGGGTGTCAGTGCTTGTGGGAAAAGCACGATAGGCGAGCAGTTGGCAAAAAAACTTGGGCGTAAGTTCATTGATGGTGACGACCTTCATCCTCGAGCAAACATTCAAAAAATGGCGTCAGGCCAACCTCTTAATGATGATGATCGCATTCCATGGCTGGAACGCGTTCGTGATGCAGCGTACAGCCTAGAAAGTAAAAATGAGCACGGCATTATTGTGTGTTCTGCGTTGAAGAAGAAGTACCGCGACCAAATTCGCGAAGGGAACAAAAACCTCACCTTTCTCTTTTTAGATGGCAACATTGACCTGATCTTGCATCGAATGCGTCAGCGCCAAGGCCACTTCATGAAAGAGAACATGATTAAAAGCCAGTTCGAAACATTAGAAAGACCCGATCACGAGCCAGATACGGTTGTCATCAGCATTGATGGCGATATTGATGACGTTGTGGACTGTGCTGCGATTGTGCTTTCAATGACTGATGAGGCAGAAACAGCATGACCCTTCCAACCATCCAAGCGGTGACTCAACGATTAATTGAACGAAGCAAAGAGACTCATGAAGCGTTTCTAAACCGAACCCAACACCAAGCCTCTGCTGGCAAAGGTGGTAAAGGGCTTTCTTGCGGCAACTTGGCTCATGCTGTCGCAGCTTCTTGCTCCGATGAGAAACGCTCGATTCTTGATCTCACTAAATCCAATGTGGCGTTAATCAGCTCTTACAACGATATGTTAAGCGCTCACCAGCCGTATCAACACTATCCAGATCAGATCAAAAAGGCGTTAGCTAAGTTCGGCCACACCTCTCAAGTAGCGGGCTGTGTTCCTGCGATGTGCGACGGGGTAACTCAAGGGCAACCAGGCATGGATATGTCTTTGTTTTCAAGGGACTTGATTGCTCAATCGACCGCTCTTTCACTGAGTCACAACGTGTTTGATTCAACCCTATTACTTGGTATTTGCGACAAGATAGCTCCAGGACAACTGATGGGCGCGCTCTCTTTTGCACATCTACCCACCGCTTTTGTTCCGGCGGGCTTGATGGCAACGGGCATCAACAATGATGAGAAAGTACATATTCGCCAAGAATACGCGGCTGGTAAGGTAGGGAAAAGTGCCTTACTGGATATGGAGTGCAACGCTTATCACTCAGCGGGCACCTGCACTTTTTACGGCACAGCCAATACCAATCAGCTGGTATTTGAAGCGATGGGGCTGATGCTTCCGGGCTCAGCGTTTGTTCACCCTGACTCTGAATTGCGCGCATCACTCACTCAGCATGCCGCCATTGAAATTGCTTCAATGACACCACAAGCCGCAAACTTCCGCCCACTTTCTGAAGTCTTTACCGCTAAAAGCTTAATCAATGGCATTGTTGCCCTACTCGCATCAGGTGGCAGTACCAACCACAGCATTCACATGGTCGCGGTAGCACGCGCAGCAGGATTTATTCTGACTTGGCAAGACATCAGCGATCTATCCGATGTAGTGCCTTTACTTGCTCGAGTTTATCCCAACGGCCCAGCAGATATGAATGCGTTCCAAGCGGCAGGAGGAGTTCCCGCGCTGTTACGCCGTTTAGATCAAGCCAACTTACTGCACCGAGATGTCACACCTACCTTTGGCTCGTTTGAAGATCAAATGAGTATTCCAGAGCTTGAAAATGGAAAGCTAACGTGGAAAAAATGCAAACAGTCGGCAGATGCAGAGGTAATTGCAGGCCAAGAACAGGTATTCCAAAGCACAGGCGGAACGCGAGTCCTTTCAGGGAACCTTGGCAACGCAGTGATTAAGGTGTCAGCGGTTGCAGAAGAGCAACGTGTAATAGAAGCACCTGCGGCAGTTTTTGATTGCCAACATAAGGTAGAAGCCGCGTATCAACGAGGTGAACTCAACAAAGATTGCATTGTTGTGGTAATAAACAATGGCCCAGCTGCGAACGGTATGCCTGAACTGCACAAGCTTATGCCGATTCTAGGTAATGTTCAGAAACAAGGGTTTAAAGTGGCTCTGGTTACTGATGGGCGCCTTTCTGGAGCCTCAGGAAAGATCCCATCCGCGATTCATGTCTCACCAGAGGCCATTCGAGGAGGAACTATTGGGCTTGTTCGCGAAGGCGATATCCTGCGCTTAGATTGCGCGAGTGGCGAACTCAATAACCTCAACGACATGCAGTCTCGCCAAGCGAAGGTGTTTGAGGTAGACGCTAACCAGCAAACCATGGGGCGCAACCTATTTAGCGTGATGCGCCAAAGCGTTTCGAGTGCAGAACAAGGGGCGAGTTTTATCGTCTAACTGTGTCATCGCTTAAATGTAAAAGCAAAAGGGGCATCATTTCGATGCCCCTTTCCGTTTCCACGATACTTGGTTAAACGCTTTCGCCATCCGTGATGCGATAGCCCATATCCACTACCGTTTCCGTGACTGGCTCACCTTTCAATCGGGCAAGCAGTAGCTCGGCACTTTTCTTACCTATTTCATAACGTGGCGTATCCACGCTAGTCAGTTTTGGGCGTATGGTTTGACCGATATCTAACGCGTTATAGCCCACCACAGATAGCTGTTGCGGCACTTGGATTCCACGTTGCTGGGCAATGAGCAAGGTACCTATCGCGATGTCATCATTGGTGCAGAACACGCCATCTAGATCTGGGTAATCCGCAAGAGCGCGATCAAGCAGATCTTCAGCCAAAGAGAAGTTAGAGTGCTGTTCAGTCAACACGTGTTTAGGCTCTAATCCAGCCTCATACATCGCTTTGTCATAGCCTTGTAAACGCAACTTGGTTCGCGCATCCAATCGAGCGCCAAAGTAACCAATAGAGCGTTTACCAGCTTCAATCATTCGCTTCACGACATGGTAAGAAGCATCAATATGGTCCAAGCCAACAACCATATCGATCGGATTGGTTGGGAGTTCCATCGTTTCAACAACAGAAACACCTGAATTCTTGATCATCTGTAACGTGCGGGGGGTGTGGTGGCTTTCCGTCAATATCAACCCATCAACTTGATACGAAAGCAGCGAAGCAATCTTTTCCTCTTCTTCCACAGCATCATAGCTAAAGTGAGCAAGCAACGTCTCGTAGCCATTCTCTTTAGTAACCGTTTCGATACCTTGAACAAACGCGGCAAAGATTTGGTTTGATAACGAAGGGAGCAAGATACCGATCGCTTTACTCGACGATTTAGAGAGCATAGCTGGCGCTTTGTTTTCGATGTATCCCATCTCTTCAATAACCGCAGCAATTTTAACGCGAGTTTTGGCTGCGACTGAATCGGGATTGCGCATGTAACGAGAGACGGTCATCTTTGTGACCCCCACTTTGTCTGCAACATCTTGAAGTGTGGTTCGAGTTTTCTTCTGCTGTTCTGTCATAACTATTTGAACTCTTTATTATGTTACAAGTAACATTATAAAGTTCTCACCGCCTCAAGTTCAACCCATCCGACAAATTAGCATGGCGTTAACGAAAGGTCGGCATTACGCATGCTTGATGAAAGCTTGGCTTAACTGCCGAAAGAGTGAGTCTACGTTGGGTAGATTTGTCAGATGTGCGGACAACGGAGTATGAACTTGCGCGTCCACCACGGTTGGATTTCCACAAACTTGATTATAAAAATTTACGGGTGCAACGATGTTCTCTAGGTCGACATCCAACAAGATACAAGCTTGCGAAAGTACGATTTGGCCGCCCCCTTGTTTAAGCAAAACACGCTGCGCCGTGCCCACTATTTTTTGTTTATTGATATTGAGGTTGTAGTCACCATCACAATAAGAACCGGGAGTCGCGTGTACATCCACATCGATGCCCAGTTCTTTAAAAAACAGGGTTAAGACATTGCACAGATGTAGATACGCTTTTTGGATGTTGTAGGCTTCATCACGAGGCCAATGATAAATATGCGATAAGTTAATGATCCCCGGCAGTTGAGGAACGGGAGCACCACCCGTTTTACGTGAGGTGAGTTGCCAGCCTTGTGCCGCGAGTTGCTTTCTAGACTCGACCGTCACTGGCCACTTCTTACCTGCGGGCAAAACGAGTGTCGGCGTTTTTGCTTGCCACAGCATTAAGGCTTGTCCAACCTCACCCGCCTGAATTTGCTGCAATAATTCAGCTTCTTTTTCAAACGCACGATCAACATCAATGTGCGGGTAACGTACGAGTTTATTGGTTAACTTCAATGCACTTTCCTCTACAGATTGTGGTGACCTATCATTTAACGTTCTGCAATGGTTGACGAGATATGGGACTATGTGCGATGAAACATAGCACCAAAAGTTAGTTATTGGCGCCATAGTAGCTTGTCAGTTGCCCATCTCAAAGGTGAGTGCTAACATTTGTACACACACCAATAAAGGAATACATCATGGACACTAGAATTCAATTTCGTGTTGATGAAGAAACAAAACGCCTAGCTCAACAGATGGCTGAGAGCCAAGGTCGCACACTGAGTGGTGCTTGCCGTGAGCTTACTGAGCAACTCGCTGAGCAACAAAGACAGACATTATCTCACGATGCATGGCTAACTGAACAAGTAAACCTAGCATTTGAGAAGTTTGACTCAGGAGAATCCGTTTTCGTTGAACACCAAACTGCTAAATCTCGAATGGAAGAACGCAAAGCCAGAATACGTAATCGAGGTAAGCAATGATTTTATGGGAAGAAGAATCACTCAATGATCGTGAAAGAATCTTTGAGTTTATCTATGACTTCAACCCTGATGCGGCAGAAAACGCTGACAACCTCATTGAAACAAAAGTAGAAAACTTGCTTGAGCAGCCTCTAATGGGTGTACAGAGAGACGGCATTCGTGGGCGATTACTTATAATTCCTGAGATTTCAATGATCGTCTCCTATTGGATCGAAGGCGACATTATCCGAATTATGCGCGTACTCCACCAGAAACAAAAGTTCCCAATGGATTGATTACTTCCTCTGGGCAACTAGCCCAATTAAGGGGTGAACAACGCCTCCACCCAAACCTAACGCATTGTGCCATAAACACTTAACTTGAAGTAGGAGCAAAAGTGCCAAGCGTTGTGAATCCCTCTTAAATTGCTTGTTATAACACAATTGCTACACGTCACTTTCCGTTAGTATCTGACGACAATTTCGTACTGTGAGGACGCGAATTTCATGGCTAAGGCTATATATGATGCGATAGTGACCAAACAAAATTTCACGGTAATTGGTATGAGGCAGCTCAGGAACCATTCGCCCCATGTCAGGCATACTTGAGAGTAAATCAGTTTTATCAAAAACCTCATTAACCCAGTTTTCTGCCGCCACTGGATTATCCAGTGAAATAAACTCGGCTGCATCACCTAACTTTTGTAATGCTAGTGGTGACCAGACTACTTTCATTTCTTAATGCGCCCCAATACTTGAGCACGAGCGTCTTCATTGGAAACACCTAAACCTGAAGCTAATTGTGCTTCAGCAGTACGCATTTCTTCCAGTAACTCGATCTTCTCTTGCATTGCTTCATATTCTGCAACATCAAGGACAACCGCAACACCCTTACCACGTTGTGTGATAACTAGTGGTCTGCGAGTTTCGTTAATCTGT
The DNA here is from genome assembly GCF_041468745.1 of Vibrio sp. 10N.286.52.F8. Taxonomy (NCBI): domain Bacteria; kingdom Pseudomonadati; phylum Pseudomonadota; class Gammaproteobacteria; order Vibrionales; family Vibrionaceae; genus Vibrio; species Vibrio sp. 10N.286.52.F8. The sequence goes on along the minus strand of NZ_JBFRJF010000023.1, from coordinate 885 downwards.
TTAATAAATGACGTCACGCCAGCACGAAATTCAGACAAAGGCTGAATATCTTGATCAAAATGGATGCGGCTCATGTTGAACTCCCTATGGTACAATTTAATGTACAAATAATAGTTCAAATAGCAATTTTGAGCAATAGCCTGATTTTGTGTTATAGCCCTGTTAAGGTGTGAGCAACGCAATACCGATGCTACCGTATACCGCCTTAAACACTGAACGCAACGCATAATAAAAATGCCACGCGTTGCGAATCACTCTTAAACAGTTTGTATATGCCGAATTAAAAGTAGTTTTCAGGCCATAATTCTTTCGGAAGGTGAGAACGAATTAGCTTAGCTTGACCATGATAACCTCTTGCCTCAAGTTCGCGGACAAAGACAGGCCACGGGGGAATGTTACTCATGTAAACGTTGCTCGAAGACGTTGACATACCACCACCTTGAGCTGTTGATAGACCACCATATTGCGCTGTAGACAACCCACCATACTGAGCCGTTGAAAGCCCACCATATTGGGCAGTCGACAAACCACCATATTGAGCGGTTGAAAGTCCGCCATACTGTGACGTTGACATGCCGCCATATTGAGATGTAGACATTCCACCGTACTGAGAGGTAGACATACCACCATATTGCGAGGTAGACATTCCGCCACCTTGTGACGTTGATAACCCACCGCCTTGAGCTGTACTGAGGTTTCTCGGCCAAACTCTCATATTAGGAATTACTGGTCTTCCCATACAACATACTCCTCTATTTAAATTTGCCACGTAGGCATATAACGCCCGCTTAACAGGCGCGAAAAAGCTTGGCTATAATTAGCGACGAAGGAGCGCAAGCCAAGCTTTTTGCGTCCTTTGTTGAAGCGTTTGTTGAACGAAGCCGC
>NZ_JBFRJF010000022.1:0-39172 GCF_041468745.1 Vibrio sp. 10N.286.52.F8 | reverse complement strand
CCTAATATTAGTAAGGTTAACATTGATTTAAGTCAAAAAACAACCAAAAACCATATTTTTACAAAGGTGATTATATTGAGGTAAATCAATAAAACCTTTGAAAACAAAGTAATTACAAAATATTTTAAAGTATAAAAAATATTTAACAGTCATATTTGTTGTAAGTTTACTACATTTGTTGTGTTTTTATTGAACTACAACCGATACGACCCTTTATTTATTAAGCATTCTGAAAGTGTAAAGTGATTTAATGACAAACAATAATTCATCCTCAAAACCGGAAACAAATATTAAGTTTATTGGCGCTCATGTGTCGGCTGCTGGTGGTGTTGATCAGGCGCCTATGCGTGCACGTGAAATAGGTGCCAATGCGTTTGCACTGTTTACCAAGAACCAGAGACAGTGGGCGGCAAAACCACTAGAAGCGAAAACCATTAGTGCCTTTAAAGCCAATTGCAAAATGTTGGGCTACGGTGCTGAGCACATTCTTCCTCATGACTCCTACCTGATTAACCTAGGAGCGCCAGAAGAAGAGAAGCTAGAGAAATCACGCGCGGCTTTTATTGATGAAATGGAGCGTTGTAATCAACTTGGACTAACGCTTTTGAATTTTCATCCTGGGAGTCATTTAAAGAAAATCTCAGAAAGCGAATGTTTGGCGAAGATCGCTGAATCGATCAACCTAGCTCATCAAGCGGTACCTGACGTAATCGCAGTGATCGAGAATACGTCTGGGCAGGGCACTAATCTGGGTTGGAAGTTTGAACATCTAGCCGAGATTATCGAGCAGGTAGAAGATAAGTCACGTGTGGGTGTGTGCTTAGACACCTGCCATACGTTTACTGCTGGCTATGACTTACGTACAAAAGAGGCGTGTGAGCATACTTTTGCTGAGTTCGACCGCATCGTGGGTATGCACTATCTAAGAGCAATGCACATCAATGATTCAAAAGCTGAGTTCGCGAGCCGAGTCGATCGACACCATTCTTTAGGAAAAGGCGAAATTGGCTGGGATTGTTTTGAGTATATTGCCTCTGATTCTCGCTTTAATGGTATCCCTCTTATATTGGAAACCATTGATTCGACGATCTGGAAAGAGGAAATTCAACAACTTAGAATGTTTCATCGCTCAGCAACGCTAGCGAGCGAACAAGCGTAATAATAGAGGGGGAAATTTATTTCCGTCTATTTCTAAAAATTGGCACATTTCTTTCATAGTATTAAAGTGAATATGTAGTTCACGATGTCTTAGAGGAGGTGCCTTTATGTATTCAATCACCCAAACTTCAACTATTGCTGTCGCACGCCGTTTACCTACACCAAACCGTCACGTGCATAACCACGGCCACCATCGTACACAGCAGAAAAGTGGTTAATCGAGATAAGCACAACTTGAACTGATTATTATGATTCATCAACAAGTGAACCCTACACATCATGTTTATTGATAGCTGTATGAGGTATAACTAGAGCCTTATTTAGGACAGTTAGCCGATACAGCTATTTTTTTGTCTGGCGAAAGCCGCTAGAAACCTTGATGATTGGGAAGTAAAACGATGAGCGCACCAAAGACTTGGGAATCCATTATTAATGATGAACGTGATAAAGAGTACTTTCAGAGTGTCCTCGCGTTTGTTGAACAGCAACGTAATAGTGGTAAAACCGTCTACCCGCCACAAGAACAGGTGTTCAGTGCCTTTGATATGACGCCTTTCGAATCCGTGCGAGTGGTTATCTTAGGGCAAGATCCTTATCACGGTGCTAACCAAGCTCACGGCTTAGCATTCTCAGTGCTTCCTGGTGTGAAAATCCCACCTTCTCTACGCAATATGTACAAAGAGCTTGCACAAGATATAGAGGGCTTTGAGATTCCTAGTCATGGTTATCTCGATTCTTGGGCATCGCAAGGGGTGTTGATGTTGAACACAGTCCTTACAGTCGAAGAGGCAAAAGCACACTCACATGCTAAGTGTGGCTGGGAAACCTTTACCGATGCCATTATTGCTGAGCTCAATCAGCGCTCTGAACCGATCATCTTTTTGTTGTGGGGCGCACACGCCCAGAAGAAAGGTCAAGCGATTGATGACGACAAGCATCATGTGTTGGTTGCACCTCACCCATCGCCATTATCGGCACGCCGTGGATTCTTCGGTTGTCAGCATTTCTCTACAACCAACAAGCTGCTTTCTTCTATGGATCAACAACCTATTGACTGGCGTTTACCAACAGAAGTGTAGGTTGGTGGTTTTCTGAGCAGGGTCAAATCATAAATCAGCATATTCGTATACACTTATAAATAGTAGGTGTAATGGAGTGCAATACTATGATGATTGAAAGGATAAGACGAGAGCATGGCTATATGGCTCGTTTACTCGCGATACTCAACAGTAAGTTAGAGTTTCTGAAACAGGAGCGAGAAATAAACTATAGCCTGATCGCAGAGGTGGTTCATTACCTTATGAACCATTCAGACAAAGTGCATCACCCTAAAGAAGACGTCATTTATCGCTACTATCTTAAGCAATATGGCAGCGAGCAAGCGATTGAAGACTTGGAGTTAGAGCATCAATTGCTTTCTGAGAAAACGGCGGACTTTTTAGGTTTGGTCGATATGATCCTTCAAGATGCGGTGGTTCCTCAGCAAGTCTTTATTGAGCAGCTTGAAGCGTTTGTTAAGGCTCAGCGAAAGCACATGGAATATGAAGAGAAGCATGTGCTACCCATGATTGTTGAGGCGTTCACGGTGAAAGATTGGCAAGAAGTGGAGTCTCAATGGCTTCAACCGGAAGATGACCCTGTTTTTGGACAGACCATCGCCGATCAATATCGCCAACTCGCGGCTCGGGTTCGACAAAATGAACAAGAGTGTGTTTAGCCCGTTGTAATGTTGAGGTGCACCTATTTTAGGTGTCCTCTATATTAGAGGGTTGGTTTCCAAATGGCGCTTTGAGCGGATTAACTACCTCAAAAAATAAAAAAGGCACCTATATAGGTGCCTTTTGCTATCTGATTTCTTATCGTGCTGATTAAAGTTTTATATCGTCAAGGCTAAAATCAAGACCTAGGTTCATCTCTCTCAGCTCTTTCTCAAGCTGCCTACGATCGTTGATGGCTTCGATTTCACGCCACTTACGCTTGAGTGGTTTCGAGCGTGATTTTTGAGTTACACGAGGCATTTCTAGTTCTGATACTTCATCGAATTGAAAGCTATCCATAAGCCATATCTCCTTCCGTGGGACTAGTTCTTACGAACCAATAAATATCATATTTAGGTTCACAATAACTTTGATTTGTTTCTCATTTGTTTCAAATCCATGAAGTTTTTGTTCTATTTTCTTATGCATGCTCACACATTGTGAGAATTATTATGTATAAAAAACAGGCAAACAAACCTAAGTAAACGATTAAATTGGGGGTTATTGAATGTTAATTCATTGTGCGAATGGAATAGCGTTTTGACTACAATGCATTGAAGTGCACATGGTACCGTGCGGTATAGGGATCTCATTGGCCTAGAAAAAAACGAAGATCTTCACTATACCTTGTAAAACCTAGGCTGACGTCATTTTTATAGGATGGTGTTCTTGTTGGGGTAGTGCCGTGGCTGTTGTTGATATTATGTCCCGATAATGTGACTTTTATTGGGCTGCATTGTTGAAAGTTGTGTTAACAAAAGGTGTGTTATTAGTGAAATGTCATTTTAATATAAGTGTATTTGCATATTGATTTTTAGGCCGTCTCGCTGCATTATCCGCCCGTCAAAAAATACACTGATACGTAAAATGGATGCATGAAGCGACATTTACAGTCTCAATCGCCGCAAGAATATAACAAGAGTGCCGACACAACATTGACAGAGGCATAGGCGATTAAGAGGAAGGCTAGGAAGCATGATCGGTGCTTAAACTCAATTACGAGGTTCACGTGACAGACTTAATCAATTTGATGAACGATCTCCTTTGGGGATCTATCTTAGTTTACTTACTGGTTGGTGTGGGTATCTACTTCACTGTACGACTAGGCTTCATTCAATTCCGCCATTTCGGCCACATGTTCTCTGTTCTTAGAAACAGCCGTAAAGCAGACAGTGCTGGTATCTCTTCTTTCCAAGCTCTTTGTACTAGTCTCGCTGCTCGTGTAGGTACGGGTAACATGGCAGGTGTTGCTGTAGCACTAACCGCTGGTGGCCCTGGTGCTATCTTCTGGATGTGGCTAATCGCAATGCTAGGTATGGCAACATCGTTTGCAGAAAGCACACTGGCACAGCTATACAAAACGCGTGATAACGACGGTAACTACCGCGGCGGCCCTGCATACTACATGGAGAAAGGCCTAGGCATGCGTTGGATGGGGGTTCTATTCTCTATCTTCCTCATCATTGCATTTGGTCTTGTATTCAACGCGGTTCAAGCGAACGCGATTGCAAGCGCAATGAATACGGCATTCGACCTTGAGCGTAGCTACGTTGGTGTTGGTATCGTAATCATCTCTGCGTTCGTTATCTTCGGTGGTATTCGTAAGATTGCACGCACAGCAGAAATCATCGTTCCAATCATGGCATTGGCTTACCTAGCGATCGCTATGTACGTGATGTTCGCGAACATCGAGAAAGTGCCTGAAGTACTGGCTCTTATCTTCAAGAGTGCATTCGGTCTGCAAGAAGCAGCAGCGGGTGGCCTAGGTTACGCAATCGCACAAGCGATGATTAACGGCATCAAACGTGGTTTGTTCTCGAACGAAGCGGGTATGGGTTCTGCGCCAAACGCAGCAGCTTCTGCTACGCCTTACCCACCGCACCCAGCATCACAAGGTTACGTGCAAATGCTAGGCGTGTTCATGGATACCATTGTTATCTGTTCAGCAACAGTCGCAATCATCCTGATGTCTGGTGAGTATGTACCACACGGTGAAGTAACGGGTATCGAACTAACGCAACGTGCACTAACAGCACAAGTGGGCGAATGGGGCGGCATTTTTGTAGCGGTAGCGATTTTCTTCTTCGCTTTCACTTCAATCATTGCAAACTACTCGTACGCTGAAACGAACCTTATCTTCCTTGAGCACAACAACAAGAAGGGCCTAGTGCTGTTCCGTATCGTTGTTCTGGGTATGGTTATGTTCGGTTCTCTAGCGACGTTACCAACGGTATGGGCACTGGCTGACGTATCGATGGGCCTAATGGCGATTGTTAACTTGGTGGCGATTATCCTGCTATCAGGTATCGTGATTAAGCTAGCGAAAGACTACAACCGCCAACTAGACGCGGGTAAAGTACCAACATTCGATTCGAATGACTTCCCAGAGCTTAAGTCTCAGCTGGAAGACGGTATTTGGGACAACAACAAGAAGTAATCTTGTTGGAGCGATAAACGGCTCATCCTAAAGTGATTAGAAAGGCTAAGGTTTCGACCTTAGCCTTTTTGTTTGCCTGTCATTTGTCTCATTCTGTCTATCGAAGCTCATTCTCCCTATCGAAGTAATAGGAAGAGTCATAAAGACAAGTTGATGTTTTTTCTATACTCTAGCAGCATCCAGTTAGATAACCGATTAGGGTAAAGTTATGTTAGTTGTCGTTTCTCCAGCCAAAACACTTGATTACGAATCACCATTAACGACGGAACGCTTTAGTCAGCCTGAGTTTGTTGAACACTCTGCTGAGCTGATTGAAGAGTGCCGCAAACTGACGCCAGTAGATATTTCTGCACTGATGAAAGTCAGCGATAAAATCGCAGGGTTGAACGTAGCGCGCTTTGAGCAGTGGAGCGAGACCTTTACCCAAGACAACGCACGCCAAGCAATCCTAGCCTTTAAAGGCGATGTATACACTGGCCTAGACGCTGAAACGCTATCGGATGAAGATTTTGACTACGCACAAGACCACCTGCGCATGCTTTCTGGGTTATATGGCTTGCTTAAGCCATTAGATTTGATGCAGCCATACCGCCTAGAGATGGGTACACGCTTAGCCAATGCTCGTGGTACTAACTTGTACCAGTTCTGGGGCAACATCATCACAGACAAGCTGAATGAAGCGTTGAATGCTCAAGGCGACAATGTGTTGATCAACTTGGCGTCTAACGAATACTTTAAAGCCGTGAAGCCGAAGAACTTGGATGGCCAAGTGATTACCCCTGTATTCAAAGACTGCAAGAACGGTCAGTACAAGGTGATCAGTTTCTACGCGAAGAAAGCGCGTGGCATGATGGCTCGCTACATCATCGAGAACAAGATCGACTCGGTTGAGGCGCTGACCCAGTTTGATACGGCGGGCTACTACTTCGTTGAAGAAGAGTCGAACGCGAAAGAGCTTGTCTTTAAGCGCGAAGAGCAAAACTAGTAGTCCTTGGCTAACGAGTAGCTCTCGGTTTTAGCCTGATAACAGACCAGATAGAGAAAAGCCCCATGCAGCGAACTGCATGGGGCTTTTTTATTGAATCGTTGAAGCTGGTAGATTACTTCTTCTTTGCTGCTTTCTTTTTCTTCGCGATTTTTTTCTTCTTCGCGATTTTTTGTTTCTCTACCGCTTTCTTATCTTCTTTCTTCGGCTTCTTCTTCTTAGTCACGGCCGCTTTCTTATGCGTAGGGCGCATGCCTTCAATAAAGCGTTCTTTGATTGGTTCGTCTGTGTAACGAGCCACACGCTCAATCATTAGTTGATCGTGCGCTTCAATGATAGAAACCGCGTTACCTTTTTTACCAGCACGAGCAGTACGGCCAATACGGTGTAGGTATACGTCAGCAGTACGTGGCATGTCGTAGTTGATTACGTGGCTTACGTCTGGAAGGTCGATACCACGAGCAGCAACGTCAGTCGCTAGTAGTACGTTTACAGAGCCGTCACGGAAACGAGCAATCGCGTTGTTACGACGATCTTGAGGCATTTCACCTTGGATCCACGCACATGGAATTTGCGCGCTTTCAAGTTGAGCTCGTAGATCACCTAGACGATCACGCGTCTTCAAGAATACGATGCTGCGCTCAGCTTGCTCTGTGATGACGTGCTTTAGGATGTTCAGCTTGTGCTCTGCTGTGTCTGCACGGTGGTACCACTGAGTGATCTTCTTACGCTCACGAAGTGATGATTTCGCATCGATCTCCGCTGGGTTTTTCAGTAGATCTTCAGTGAAGCCTTCAATGCCTTTACCTTCTAGCGTTGCTGAGAACAGTAAAGTTTGTTTACGCCAGCGACACTCTGCAGACAGACGGTCAACAACAGGACCAAAGCCCATGTCTAGCATGCGGTCGGCTTCATCTAGAACCAGCCATTCAATCGCACGACAGTCAAAACGCTCGCCTTCAATGTATTCCATCAAACGGCCAGGTGTTGCTACTACGATATCTTGAGTGGTACTTAAGATATCTGCGTGCTCTTGGTACATCACACCGCCCGTGATCGTGAAGATATTTAGGCTGGTGTATTTAGCAAGCTCACGTGCTTGTTCGGTGATCTGCATTGCTAGCTCACGCGTTGGCGTCAGGATAAGCATACGTGCAGGGCCAGATTTCTTACGTGGGAAATCCAGTAGGTATTGCAGTGCTGGCAATACAAATGATGCTGTTTTACCAGTACCTGTTGGCGCAGAAGCCAAAACGTCTCTTCCATCTAACGCTTGTGGGATTGCTTCAGCTTGTATCTGTGTTGGACGTTCGTAGCCCATTTCGTCAATTGCTTTAAGCAGCTCTTGGTTTAGATCGAGTTCTGCAAAGGTTCTGATCACTGTTGTTTCTCCACAAGCAATAAATGTTTCTGCCTCAAAAAGCAGACGATAAAAAAGAGTAGTCGGACATTATAGAAGCATTAGTGATTAGGATCACATGGTATTTGCTACATCTTGAGATAAAAATCTTTAGTGAGCGCAATAAATGCTTCGCTATAACCACCTTGATGGTGAATTGTAAGCGATTCGCGCTGCAAATCTTGCTCGCAAGCAGGATCTTTAGATAACTCGAATAAAATTCGGCTAGCTGGCTTTTTATCTGTTGTTTTTACATCAAGGCGTTTTGCTAGATACCAACCACATTGCTCGGCAAGCTTGATAAAACCTTCCCCCTCAGGCGTCGGTAGGATGAAACTGGCAGTCGCGGCGTCGGTTGTTATCTCGAAACAACGCTGGGCAAGCGCTAAATGATCCAAGCTGTCGGTGTGCCTGGCGGTGGCTCTTTGGCTTTGCTGCGCCTGTTCTCCAGAGTTGAAGTAGGGCGGGTTACAGATGATCGCATCAAACCTTTGTGGAAAGTCGGTTGTTAACACGCTGCCGTGATCAAGGGAGATACGATTTTGCCAAGGCGACTGCTCAATATTGACAGTGGCAGCATCAATAGCGTGTTGATCAATATCTATCGCAGAGATTGAAGCATCTTCAAAACGCTGCGCAGCCATCAAAGCCAGCAGACCTGTCCCGGTTCCAATATCGAGTACACATGATCTTTGTGGCAGGCTTACCCACGCGCCAAGTAATACGCCATCGGTACTGACTGGCATACCGCTTTTCCCGCCGTAAATTGAGAATTGCTTAAAATTGAAGCTTTTAGTTTGCACTGTTTTGTCTTTCATTAATGTTCTGAGTATCGAGATATTTTAAGTGATTAGCTCTAATGTTAACCGCTTGTATGAGTCAATGTTCTGCTTGAAAAAATATTGTTGTGCATTGTGGTTAGTTTATAATTGTGGCTATTTTTCTATAGCTAGTGGAATCCACTGCTTTTTGTTCTCATATGCAAATTTATATGGTGTTTTTGTGTGGTGACTTGCAGCTAGCCAGTTGTTTCGTCATTATGCGCGACTATTTTATAGATTGATTGGCAGCTTTGAGCTGTAACATTCATGTAAGCACAACATAAATTCATAAATATAATTAAGGATTATCTGTGAAACAGAGTCTAAAACTAACAGATATAATGGCATTGGGCTTTATGCTTTTTGCGTTTTTCTTGGGTGCGGGTAACATCATCTTCCCACCTCTAGCTGGCCAATTAGCCGGTGATCACTTCCTTCCAGCGATGTCTGGTTTTCTGCTGACTGCCGTTGGTCTGCCGTTAATCACTATCGTCGCGGTCGCAGTGGCTGGTGGCTCTTGGGGTCACTTAACTAAAGATCTTCCTAAGAAAGCAGCAACCATCATGGCTGTACTGATCTTTATCATTATCGGTCCTGCATTTGCTGCACCGCGTACTGGCCTTGTTGCCTATGAGATGGCGGTGAAACCGTTCTTCATCGATGCCTCTCAAGCTCACCTAACTCTCTTTTCGATTGCATTTTTTGCAGTAGCGATGTTCTTCTCATGGTCGCAAGGTAAGCTTATTGACGTCATTGGTAAGGTGCTAACACCTGCACTGTTCGTTGGTTTGGTTGTGCTGGCGATTGCTGTATTCGTTAACCCTCAAGGCGATATTCTTGCGGCTCACGGTGAGTACATCACTCAACCACTGACCAAAGGTTTCCTTGAAGGCTACAACACCATGGATACTTTTGCTTCTTTGATGTTTGGTATGCTGATTGTTGATGCGATTCGTAGCAAGGGCATTACTGACCGTGCAGCGACGACTAAGTACCTAATTAGCGCGGGTTGTATTGCCGCAGCGGGTCTGGCGTTTGTTTACATCTCTCTATTTTTCCTAGGCGCAACAAGTGCAACAGTCGCAGCTGGTGCAGACAATGGCGGTGCTATTTTAAGCCTATACGTTCAATCGTTGTTTGGTCCTTCTGGTCAGCTAGTGCTTTCTGTGATCGTACTATTAGCATGTCTAACTACGGCGATTGGCCTTGTGTCAGCATGTTCTGATTACTTCAGCTCGCTAACGCCTCTGTCTTACAAGACTTGGGTAATCATCAATGGTGTAGCTTGTGCAACCGTTGCGAACGTTGGTCTTTCTCAACTGATTTCTCTGTCTGTTCCAGTACTGTTTGCACTGTACCCAGTCGCTATCGCGTTGGTTGCTCTGACATTCTTACGTAGCCGTTTCCCTAATCCAAAAGCGGCTTACCGCGTAGTGGTATTAGTGTCACTGCTGTTTGCTCTTATTGATGGCGCTAAAGTAGCGGGTGTAGACGTGTCTGCACTTAAGATGCTGCCACTGTTTGAGATCGGTATGGGTTGGTTGCTTCCAACAACGGCTGCAATCATCTGTATGTTCTTTGTTGGCAAGTCAACAGAACAAGAGATGGCTGAAGAGACTGTTTAATCTTCCGTTGAGATTAGATTGTCCTTCGAGATGAAATAGAAAAGGCCTCATTACTTCGCAGTAATGAGGCCTTTTTGTATTCTGTGGTCTTTTTATATCCAGCTAGTTACTTGGTTAGCTACTTAGCCGGGAGTACTTCTGTTTGGTTATAGCTTTTCGCTGTACTCAACCAGTACTTGCTCAACCCAGCTTGCGATACGGTCGTCGCTTAGCTCGTATTGTGAATCTTCATCAAGCGCCAAACCAACGAATTGAGATTTGTCTTCGGTTAACGCTTTAGACGCTTCGAACTCGTAGCTGTCATCGTTTGGCCAGAAGCCAACAAACTCTGCACCCGCGGTTTTCAGTTCATCATGCAATAGACCCATCGCATCTAGGAACCATTCGCCGTAGCCTTCTTGGTCACCCAAACCAAACAGAGCCACAACCTTGCCTTTCATAGGCGTGGTTGCGATGTCTTCCCACAGTTCATTCCAATCTTCTTGGATTTCACCGAAGTCCCAAGTCGAGATGCCCAGCAATAAAAGGTCGTAGTCCGCCATCAATGAAAGAGGGCTTTCTTTCACGTTATGGATATCAACTAGGTCTTCACCAATAATGCCGCGAATTTTCTCTGCTGCCATTTCTGTGTAGCAGGTGGTTGAGCCGTAAAATAATCCAATTTTCATAGCAAACGTTCGATTTTAATTTCAGATGGCGAATTCTAACCATAAATCGACTTCGATTGCAGCGATTATCCGCTCAAGTCGTAATTTTTATGGCATTCATATTTGCTCTGGCATACTCTCAAAACAGTTTCCAATATTGTGAGTAACACTATGCAGTCGCCTCAAGGGCAGAGCGCAGACCACGGTCTCGTTGAGCAGTTTTTAGATGCTATGTGGATGGAGCGAGGATTATCGGAGAATACGCTTGTCTCGTACCGTACCGATTTGTCCAAGTTATTAGCGTGGATGGAAAAGAACAATTACCGCCTCGACTTCATTAGCCTTTCAGGTTTACAGGATTATCAAGGCTGGTTAGCCGACGCCGATTTTAAGCAGACCTCTCGTGCCCGTATGTTGTCGGCGATTCGTCGCTTGTTCCAATATTTGCACCGCGAGAAAATCAGAGGCGATGATCCAAGTGCCTTGTTGATCAGCCCGAAGCTGCCGCAACGCTTGCCGAAAGATTTGAGCGAAGAGCAGGTTGATGCTTTGCTCGATGCGCCAGATCCGAACGATCCGATTGAGCTTCGCGATAAGGCGATGCTTGAGTTACTCTATGCAACCGGTTTGCGTGTGACAGAACTGGTTAGCTTGACGATGGAAAACATCAGCCTAAGACAGGGCGTGGTGCGTGTTATTGGTAAGGGTGGCAAAGAGCGCTTAGTACCAATGGGCGAAAATGCGGTGGATTGGATAGAGACTTTTATTGAACAGGGTCGTCCACATCTACTTGGCGAAAACAGTTCTGATGTGGTTTTTCCGAGTAAACGCGCCAAGCAAATGACCCGTCAGACGTTCTGGTATCGTATTAAGCACTACTCGGTCGTCGCTGGTATCGACACAGAATTGTTGTCACCACACGTATTGAGACACGCTTTTGCGACGCATTTACTGAACTATGGCGCAGATCTCAGGGTCGTACAGATGTTACTTGGGCATAGTGACTTATCGACTACCCAAATTTATACTCACGTGGCGACTGAAAGGCTCAAGCAAATTCATGCGCAGCATCACCCACGTGCTTAAATCCATTTATTTTTAAGGTGAACTTAATGAGCGTATTACGCCGTCTTCCTCTACTAGCGCTTCCTCTTATGATTACTGCATGTAATGCATCAGAAGCGAAAGTAGAAACAACATCAACAGCCGTAGAAGCTGCTCCAGCTCAAGCTATTGATACAGCTGCGTTAACTAAGCGTTTTGAAAAAATCGGTATTAAGGTCGATAAGATTGTTCCTTCGGATATCGATGGTTTGTTAGAAGTTCAAACCAACAGCGGCATTATCTTTTCTTCTCCAGAGGGCGATCACTTTCTAGCCGGTACACTTTACTCTTTAGATGAAAACGGTAAGTTCAGTGATGTTTTGGCTGAGCGTCAAGCTCCGCTGAATGCTGAAAAAGTCGCGGCGATGTCGGATACGGTTATTGAATACAAAGCCGATAACGAAAAGTATGTTGTGACGGTATTTACTGACATTACGTGTGGCTACTGTGTTCGTCTGCACAGCCAAATGCAGGGCTACAACGATCTGGGTATTACCGTTCGTTATATGGCTTACCCACGCCAAGGTGCGACAGGGCAAGTTGCCGATCAAATGGCAGCAATCTGGGCTTCAGATGATCCAAAAACAGCGATGCATGACGCTAAAGTAAATCGTCAAATGCCAGCGTCTGGTAAAGATCTAGCAGAGCAAAAGCAGATCATTGCTAAACAGTACCAATTAGGTCGTGAGCTTGGCATCAATGGCACACCGGCTATCGTGCTAGCAAGTGGTGAGTTGGTGAGTGGTTACTTACCGCCAGCACAACTTCTTCAACGTTTAGAGCAATAATCTCGTTTTCTGTATTGCCAATTTATCCCCCATGTTTTTGATTTAAGGAGTGGCCTGATTGATATCGGGCCCATTTTTATATGATAGAGATCCAACGCCGTCCTGAGGTCGACATTTCAGTCTTACCTGCTCACTTACCTGACTTGTTAAAGCGCATTTATGTGAGTCGTGGAATCGACAGTGCCGACCAACTAGAGACAGCAGCGAAAGGCTTGCACTCTTATCAAAAACTGGGCGGCATTGATGCTGCGGTTGAGCTGTTGTTCAAAGCTATTCAGCAGCAAAAACGCATCATCATTGTTGGTGACTTTGATGCCGATGGCGCGACCAGCTCGGCGCTGTCTGTTTTAGCGTTACGTATGCTCGGCAGCTCTAACGTCGACTATCTGGTACCAAACCGTTTTGAAGATGGTTATGGCTTGAGCCCTGAGGTTGTTGAACAGGCAATCGAGCTTGGTGCTGAAGTGATCATGACGGTCGACAACGGTGTATCTTCAATTGAAGGTGCTCGCTTTGCTAAAGAGAAAGGGCTAGAGGTTCTGGTTACCGATCATCACTTGCCGGGCAATGAACTGCCAATGGTCGATGCTATGGTTAACCCAAACCTTGAAAGTTGTGCTTTTCCTTCGAAAGCCCTAGCGGGGGTTGGTGTCGCTTTTTACCTGATGATGGCATTGTGTGTTCACATGCGTAAATTGGGTTGGTTTGCAGAGCGCGGCATGACAGAACCTAAGTTGATGGAACTGATTGACCTTGTGGCGCTGGGTACGGTTGCCGACGTGGTTCCACTCGATGAAAACAACCGAATTTTAGTTCATCAAGGTTTGCAACGTATTCGTGCGGGTAAAGCTCGTCCGGGCATTCAAGCCTTGATCGAAATTGCTAAGCGAGACGCTAAGCGTTTGGTGGCGTCTGACTTTGGCTTTGCTCTTGGTCCTCGTATCAATGCAGCTGGTCGATTAGACGACATGTCTTTTGGTGTTGAGCTGCTAATGAGTAACAACATCCATGCGGCTCGTCGAATGGCGAGTGAGTTAGATGGCTTGAACCAAACACGTAAAGAGATCGAAGAGGGTATGAAGCAAGAAGCGATGGCTTTTTGTGAGCGCCTTGAATTTGGTAAAGACGACCTACCTTCTGGCTTAGCCCTGTTCCAACGTGATTGGCACCAAGGTGTGATTGGTATTTTGGCTTCGCGTATCAAAGACAAATACCACCGCCCAGTGATTGCGTTTGCAGATGGCGGCGAAGGCAGTATCAAAGGTTCATGTCGTTCAATTCCGGGTCTGCACATGCGTGATGCATTGGACCGAATTGATACTCAAAACCCTGGCTTGATTCTTAAATTTGGTGGCCACGCAATGGCGGCTGGTTTAACCATCATGGAAAAGGACTTTGAACGCTTCAGCAAGCTGTTCAATGATGTGGTGAAGAATGAACTTGGAGAAACAGCACTGAAGGGCATTATCTTGTCTGATGGTGAGCTGTTACCAGAAGAGTTCTCGATGCACACCGCTGAAACGCTGCGTTCAGGTGGCCCGTGGGGACAAGCTTTCCCTGAGCCAATCTTCGATGGTGAGTTTAAAGTGCTGCACCAAAAGCTGGTGGGTGAAAAGCACCTTAAGCTGATGCTTGAGCCGCTCTACAAAGGCCACCCAACCAATGTGATGATTGACGGTATTGCCTTTAACGTCGACCTACGTCGCTGGCCTGATGCATCAGTAAAAACCGTTCATCTTGCATTTAAGCTCGATATCAACGAATTTCGCGGCAACCAATCGTTGCAGCTGATGATTGATCATATCGAAGCCAAATAGTGATTTTGGGCTCAATAATGCTCATCATATAGTGCCAAATTCAACAAGCTCTGTTCAAAAACAGGGCTTGTTTTCCTTCCTGCCCTTACAAAATTTACGTGTTTTTTATGCCTGTCAATTTTATATCCCATTAAGTTGTTGAATCTTGGTTCACCACTCTAAAAAATTCTGTATCTCCGTCACACTTTTGAGTACAATTCTTCGGTTAAATTCTACTCATAAATGATGAGCTAAAATGTTTGAAATCAATCCTATAAAAAACCGTCTGCAGGATGTGTCTGAGCGCACAAATATCCTGAGGGGGTATCTTTGACTATGACGCTAAGAAAGAGCGTCTAGAAGAAGTAAACGCAGAATTAGAACAACCGGATGTATGGAACGAACCTGAGCGTGCTCAAGCGCTAGGTAAAGAACGTTCTGCATTGGAAGCGGTAGTAGAAACGATCGACCAACTTGACCAAGGTGTTGAGGATGTTGATGGCCTATTAGAGCTTGCGGTTGAAGAAGAAGATCAAGAAACGTTCGATGAAATTGAACCAGAACTGGCCGAGCTTGAAGCTAAGCTAGAGAAGCTGGAATTCCGTCGTATGTTCTCTGGTGATCACGATGCATCAGATTGCTACATCGATTTACAGTCAGGTTCGGGCGGTACAGAAGCTCAAGACTGGACTTCAATGATGTTGCGCATGTACTTACGTTGGGCAGATTCGAAAGGCTTCAAGACTGAAGTTATCGAAGTGTCGGATGGTGATGTTGCTGGCCTTAAAGGCGCAACGGTACGTATTTCTGGTGAGTATGCTTACGGTTGGTTACGCACAGAGACTGGTGTTCACCGTCTAGTTCGTAAGTCACCATTTGATTCAAGTGGTCGTCGTCATACTTCATTTGCATCTGCGTTTATCTATCCTGAGATTGATGACAACATTACGATCGACATTAATCCTTCTGACCTACGTATTGACGTATACCGTGCCTCTGGCGCTGGTGGTCAGCACGTAAACACCACGGAATCAGCGGTACGTATTACTCACGTTCCGACTAACACTGTGGTTCAGTGTCAGAATGACCGTTCGCAGCATAAGAACAAAGATCAAGCGATGAAGCAGCTACGTGCTAAGCTTTTTGAACTTGAGATTCAAAAACAAAATGCTGAAAAACAAGCGAGCGAAGAGACGAAATCAGACATCGGTTGGGGCAGTCAAATCCGCTCTTACGTGCTGGATGATTCTCGTATCAAAGATTTACGCACCGGCATCGAAAACCGTAATACTCAAGCGGTTCTTGACGGTGACTTAGACAAGTTTATTGAAGCTAGCCTGAAATCAGGTCTGTAAGCTTTATCAACTATTAAGCTTTACCAATAATATTGGTAAAAATGCCTATATTTGCAAAAATATAGCGGTCCAAATTTTAAAAGCAGGGTACATCTCTAATGACTGATGCTGTTCAAAACGAAAACGCACAAGAAGCTTCTTCACCTGAAGAGAACAAACTAATCGCTGAGCGCCGCAGCAAGCTGGATCACATCCGCCAAAACTGCAAAGCTAACGGTCATCCAAATGACTTCCGTCGTGAGCACCTAGCTGGCGATCTTCAAGCGGAATTCGGTGAGAAGACTAAGGAAGAGCTAGAAGAGCTTAACCACATCGTTGCGATCGCTGGTCGTGTTATGGCGAAGCGTGGTCCATTCCTTGCGATTCAAGAAACTTCTGGTCGTATCCAAGCATACGCAGCGAAAGACGTTCAAAAAGTACTGAAAGAGAAGTACCAAGGCCTAGATATCGGTGACATCATCGGTGTTAAAGGTGCGCTTCACAAATCAGGTAAAGGCGACCTTTACGTGAACATGGAAGAGTTTGAATTGCTGACTAAAGCACTTCGTCCTCTACCAGAGAAGTTCCACGGTCTAACTGACCAAGAGATGCGTTACCGTCAGCGTTACGTTGACCTAATCGTGAACGAAGATTCTCGTAATGCATTCATCGTGCGTTCTAAGCTTGTATCTTCAATCCGTAACTTCATGAGCGCGAAAGGCTACCTAGAAGTTGAAACGCCAATGATGCACGTGATCCCGGGTGGCGCAACTGCACGTCCGTTCATCACTCATCACAATGCACTAGACATCGACATGTACCTACGTGTTGCACCAGAGCTTTACCTTAAGCGTCTAGTGGTGGGTGGTTTTGACCGTGTATTCGAGATCAACCGTAACTTCCGTAACGAAGGTCTATCTCCACGTCACAACCCAGAATTCACAATGATGGAATTCTACCAAGCGTACTCTGACTACAAAGACCTTATGGATCTGACAGAAGAGATGCTAAGCACGGCAGCAATGGACGTTCTTGGTTCTACTTCTATGCCTTACGGTGACGAAACGGTTGAGTTCGGTGGCACTTACGCTCGCATGAGCATGTTCGATGCAATCAAACACTACAACCCTGAGCACGCTGAGATTCAAGCGCTAACAGAAGCAGACCTACAAGACCGTGAAAAGATGGTTGCTATCGCAAAATCTGTACACGTAGACGTAGAAACGTTCTGGACATGTGGTCAGCTTCTAGAAGAGATCTTTGGTGAAACGGCTGAGCCTCAGCTAATTCAACCAACGTTCATCACTGGCTACCCAGCGGACATCTCTCCTCTAGCTCGTCGTAGCGATGACAACCCGTTCTTCACAGACCGTTTTGAGTTCTTCATCGGTGGCCGTGAAGTTGCGAATGGTTTCTCTGAGCTTAACGATGCACAAGACCAAGACGAGCGTTTTAAAGCGCAAGTTAACGCGAAAGACGCGGGTGATGACGAAGCGATGTACTACGATGCAGACTACATTACTGCACTAGAGCACGGCCTACCGCCAACAGCGGGTCAAGGTATCGGTATCGACCGTCTAGCAATGCTATTTACAAACACGCACACAATCCGTGACGTGATCTTGTTCCCGGCAATGCGTCCACAGGCGTAATTCTCGCTTATAGGGCGTAACAGCCTATGTAATTAAAAAGCCACCTTCGGGTGGCTTTTTCTGTTTTGGGGCTTCAAAACCTAGTCTGTACCGCACTCTTGATTCGAAAAATCGTTATTTCTGACATAGTCTTACTATTGAGACATAAAATCTAAGATAGTCTCACTACTATACGTCTCTGCGCTGAATACGCTCTCGCGGCATTTTGTCGAACGATGAAGCAGTGACTCGTATTAGTCTGATTTAAATAAAAATAGAATAAGGAAGAAGGATGGGAACTCAATTTAAGATGGATTCCTTACCAGGTTCTCTTATCGTCGTTGGTGGTGCGTACGAACCCTGGTTATCAGTGTTAGAACAAGTGGGTTGGCAGTGTACCCAGTGTGCAGATTTACGAAAAGCCGATGCCTTGATTGCTGATATTGGCCCATGTATTGGTATTGTCGATCTTAGTCATGATGAGTTCAGTCTCAACGGTATTGCTAACCTTGTGAGCAATAACAAGCAGGTGAGATGGCTCGCCTTTATCCGTGAATCTCAATTAAGCTCTGATACGATCTGCCAGTTTATCGTCAACTTCTGTATCGACTTTTTCACGGCACCAATCCCAGATGCTCAATTGCTGAGTACCATTGGTCACCAACTGGGTATGCTTAAGCTTGAGCAGAAGGTATGGCCAAACTACGGCATCAATAACAACATGGGACTGCTAGGCGATTCTGTGGCCGTGAAGCGCTTGAGAGACCAAGTAAAGCGTATTGGGCCGACTGATGTCAGTATCTTGATTTATGGCGAGAGTGGGGCTGGTAAAGAGACGATTGCACGCTCGATTCATCAAAATTCGTCGCGAGCACAGAAACCATTTTTAACGGTTAACTGTCGTGCCTTGTCTGAAATGAGAATAGAGGCCGAGGTGTTTGGCATATCAGCACAGTCAGCGACTGCGCCTTGTATGTTGGAAGAAGCCGATGGCGGAACCATCTTGCTTAATGATGTTTTAGCGATGCCACGCAATCAACAACTGAACCTGTTGCGCTTTCTACAAGAAGGTAAGATTGAAACTGCGAATGGACCTAAATCTGTCGATGTGCGTATTCTGGCCGCGAACTCCTCTGATATCGAGAAGGCGTTGATCGAGGGCGACTTCAATGAAGAGCTTTATCACTATATCAATGTTCTGCGTATTCATGTTCCAAGCTTAAAAGAACGTGTGAGCGATATTTCAGTACTGGCGAATCATTTTCTGCGTGAGTACTCGAAAGAGTTTAATGCTCAAGCGAAGAGCTTCTCAGACGATGCTATCCGTTCGATGAATCGATACCATTGGCCTGGAAATGTGCGTGAGCTGATGAATCAGATTAAGCGTGTTGTGTTGATGTCTGATGCTGTGATCATTGAGGATCACCAACTGGATTTACCAAAACAGAATGATGAACGCCGAAGCTTGAAGAGTATTCGAGAGCGCTCAGAGCGCGATGCGTTACTGATTGTATTGGAATCTTACGGTGGTCAGGTTTCATTGGCGGCTAAGGAGCTCGGTGTATCACGAGCGACGATGTACCGCTTGCTGAATAAACACAGCCTAATCTCTGAAGGTGTTGTTTAGACTCTTCTCTACATGACTTTATTCAGTCACCGTAAATTAAAGGCCACGTATCTACGTGGCTTTTTTGTTTCTGAAGGGTAGTCCGTTGTTTTCTAGTTAGACCCTAAGAGAGATATGCTGTGATTTTATATAATCATAGTGAATATATTATATGTAAATGAATATGCAACTAATATTTCAGGCGAATGCATTGTTTTAAAAATGTTAATCAATTAGCGGTTGAATAATATACTCACTTGGTTAGACTTTAACCGTTAAAGCAACGATTTAACAAAGACTTGTCTGCTTTTACTTCCCCATTTTTTTTTGGATTTTTTAGTTAGCTTGGAGGCGCAAATGAAATATTTCGATTTTATACAGCATATTTGCGCGTCGTTTGATCCGTGTACTGACATGGTGACTGATATGTCACTCACATCAGCCATGGCCGATCGAAACACCCAAGATAAACCTAACTAATAGATCCGTATCCTTATTTGGCTGCGGAAAAATAGCAGCTAAGTGAGAAGCCCTCATACTATCTAACACGCTATTTTTCCTCAGTTGACTCAACAACTGGAGAGTTATTATGCGTCACTCAGTATATTTAAAATTAGCAACAGTCCTTATCCGTGCCGATCTTCGTCGTGAAGAGCGCGAATGGCAACGAAAAGTTCGTCGTAGTTCATATGAGCTGCCATGGAACAATACTCACTTATTAAGAGATATTGGTCTTGAAGCTGACGGTCGACCGATTGGTTTTTCTGAACCAGAAGTCGTCACGATTGAACGTCGAGTACGTCACCTTCGTCGTGTCTTAAGTGCGCGAATACCGACGTAATCTGCGGGGTTGATAGCACCTTTCAACCCCTAAGATAATTAACAGTGATAGTTATGGCGTCGAAAGTGCAAACTTTTGAACTAGAACTGGCCAAAAAAGAGAAGCGCTTGCTTCTCTTTTTTGCTTTTTTAAGCCGAGATCTGTGCTTTTTTAAGTCGTTATCTAGTAAAGGAAAAGAGTTCTACTAAGCTTTATAGAGCAAGGGAGGCCGGCTATGCAAAAGCATCAATTAGACATGTGGTTACATGGAGAGCGCAAAGACTCTTATCAAACACCCAAAGTGTACGTTATTGGCTGTTCTGATATTTCAGAATATCTATTGGCGGTGGAGTACAAACATAAGCTAGAACCGGTAAAGCAAGACGGCGAGCCGCTTCACTTTGGATCCTTGGATCAAGTGAAAGAGGAGTTACTCCGGCTCGGCTTTGAAAAGGCGTATCTTCGCTTACACAACGCCTATGATGAGTTTGGTAATGAGCCAAGCCAAAGCTACTGTGATATTGAACTGGCGCTCAAACCTCATTAGAACTCGTTTCTTACTACCGACGGTTGATAACACACTGATCATCCTATCTTTGAAGTGCGTTAAGCGACCTATGCGTAGTGTGTCGTCAGCAATTTGTGGGTGAATTGAGTTCTTAGGTAAAAACCACGCGGTTTAGTCTTGATGGGCTTTCCACTTGCACCGTAGGCTTCCGTTAACACTCGGCTGTTGGCGGCTTTTGGTCGTAGATGCAGCGCTTCACCGTGCCTTGCTGTTATTTGTTCAACATTGCCTAACACGATCAATTCCATCAGTTCTTCCCAATCCCTTTTTAGAAGCTCGTTTTCAGCCTCGCTTGGTGTCCATAGCAAAGGGGATCCTACATGCCTCTCTGCTAGCGGGATCTCTCTTTCTCCCTCGACAGGGATCCACAACACCTTAGACAGCTTGTTTCGAACGTGGCTGGTTTCCCAAGTTATGCCTTGCACACCCATCAAAGGAGCAACACACACAAAGGTGGTTTCGAGTGGCTTGCCAGAGTAGCTAATCGGAATGCTTTTTAGCTCGATACCGAGCTTGGCAAAATCTTGTTCTGGCTTACTGCCTGCAGGTGCACCCAAGTGCCATTCCAATAGCTGCCCAACCCAGCCTTTATCACGCTTAAGGTCGTTTGGCATCACCATCTCAGCTTCGTCAGCGAGCTCTTTAAAGGTCATTCCGGCGATGGCATACGCGCGCTCTAACAGCTCTTGTTGTGTTTGTGGTTCTGGTTTCATAATAAAAGGCATGATCAAAAAAATGATTTTATCAGAAGTTATCACCACATGACGACTGGTTAAGAAATGATCTCCTTGCGAGAAAAGGGATCAAACTCAGGGTTATCCACAGGACATAAAGGTAATTAATTGAAATATTAATTTAGTGGATAAATAAACAGGGGTTTATGGTGGATAAAATGCTTGCCAAATGGGGTTCAAAATGAATCTTTCACTTAGTA
Source organism: Vibrio sp. 10N.286.52.F8 (assembly GCF_041468745.1). Taxonomy (NCBI): domain Bacteria; kingdom Pseudomonadati; phylum Pseudomonadota; class Gammaproteobacteria; order Vibrionales; family Vibrionaceae; genus Vibrio; species Vibrio sp. 10N.286.52.F8. Next base: position 17,762 of record NZ_JBFRJF010000022.1, on the reverse strand, counting down.
GTGTGGATAAACATCGGAGTGGTTGATCTTTAACCATGTCAGGTTTCTGAAAGATCTTTTACATTTCTAATGTTTTTTAAAACTAGAATGTTATTTTAATTTACTGATTTATATAATAATAAAATTATTTTGACTGATTTGTTGTTTTTGGTGTTGATGAATCTTTGGATTAAAAAAAACGATTGCGGGTAATTCTTCACATAGTTATTCACAGAAAAGGTGAATAAATGTGGTCTATGTCTCACTATTGTGTGGGTAACTAGAATTTGAGCAAAACTTATCCATATTCCTAGTTATTATTCATAAATATAGCGCTTATCACGTCACTAAGTTTGCTCCGATTGGGGATATGTGGAAAAATCAGAGTAATTAAAAATTTAGATAGAGGTTGGCCAGTGATAGATGGCGATGGTTACCGATTAAATGTTGGTATTGTAATCTGTAACAACCATGGTCAGGTCTTCTGGGCTAAACGATACGGGCAACATTCATGGCAATTCCCTCAAGGGGGAATAGATGAAGGTGAGACTCCGGAACAGGCAATGTACCGCGAGTTGTATGAAGAGGTTGGCCTTACTAAAAAGGATGTAAAGATCGTCGCGACAAGTCGTCATTGGTTACGCTACAAGCTACCCAAACGACTGGTTCGGTGGGATTCTAAACCTGTCTGTATTGGACAAAAACAGAAGTGGTTCCTTTTGCGCTTAGATTGCGATGAATCGCATATCAATATGCAGCGTGGAAGTACACCTGAGTTTGATGGTTGGCGTTGGGTGAGTTACTGGTACCCAGTTCGACAAGTTGTTTCTTTCAAGCGAGATGTTTACCGTCGAGCGATGAAAGAGTTCGCATCTTTAGCAATGCCGTTTAAAGAGCGAAAAATAAAAGGAAAGCGCAAATTGCGTAGAGGTTAAGCATGCTCAGTCAACTAAGGGAAATAGTTGAACACGTATCAAGAGTTGAAGATGTGTCGACGGCTCTTGATATTTTGGTTAAAGAGACATGCAGTGCGATGCAGACGGAATGTTGCACCGTGTATTTGGCAAATAATGATATGCAGCGCCTTGAGTTGATGGCAACTCAAGGCCTGATCTTCAAAGGCAATAGCATTCACATTGGTTTTGACGAAGGTCTGGTTGGCCTTGTTAAAAGAAGTGCTGAACCTATCAACCTTGCACAAGCGTCTGCTCACCCTGCTTATAAGTTTTTTCCAGAGCTTGGAGAAAACGTCTATCACTCTTTTCTCGGTACTCCGATTATCCACCGCAAGCAAGTGCTCGGTGTATTGGTCATTCAACAGAAGACCCCACGTTTATTTAGTGAGATGGAAGAATCCTTCCTTGTCACGCTCTCTGCACAACTTGCCGTTATTGTGGCGCACGCCCAAACTCAAGGCCATTGGCTGTTAGAGCAACAGAAGCTACCGGCTACTAAAGGTATTGCAGCTTCATCGGGCGTGGCGATTGGTGACTTATGGTGGGACAACACTCAGCCTGAACTCACCGATGTTTATCCTGCTTCGACGCTCAATATAGAGAGAGAGCATGAGTTGTTGGCGGTAGCGGTTGAAAACGCCCTCAATGACTTTAAGCGCATGCGAAAGCGCTTAGATAGTGAAATCAATAAAGATGCGTTGGCGATCTTTGACCTGTTTACTCACTTACTCAACGATCCTATGCTGCGTAAGGATCTAAAAAGCCAAATCCAGAAAGGCGATAAAGCCGATTGGGCATTAAGACAGGTTGTTGAGAGCTATTCGAACCGCTTTGCTCGTATGTCGGACGTGTATCTTCGTGAGAGAGCACAAGACATCCGAGAGCTCGGACAAAGGCTGCTCTATTTCCTCCACAACTCTGAACATGAACTTCGCACGTTAGATAAGCCGATTATCCTAGTGGTTCGTGAGTTAACCGCTTCGGTATTAGCGTCTATTCCCAAAGAAAAGCTCTTAGCGGTGATTTCCTTGGAAGGGGCGGCGAACTCGCACGCAGCGATTTTATCTCGAGCGCTTGGCATACCTTCCGTCATGGGGGTAAACCTCAACCTAGCTCAAGCTAATGGCAAGCGAGCGATTGTTGATGGGTATAGCGGTGAGATCTTTATTGAGCCGACTAAAAGCCTGCTCAAAGAGTATCGAGGGCTGATTCTAGAAGAGAGTGAGCTCTCCTCTATGGTCAATCGCGAGCTGTACCTACCGGCAAAAACGCAAGACAACAAGCAAGTCGAGATTCTGCTTAATGCTGGTTTAAGTGCAGACACTAACATCGCTATCAACCAAGGCGTTGATGGCGTAGGGCTGTATCGAACTGAAATTTCTTTCTTGTTGCAGCAAAGATTCCCGTCAGAGGATGAACAATTCAAGCAGTATCGTTCTGTACTGGCAAGCTACCCAGAGAAACAAGTGGTGATGCGTACACTCGATATCGGTGGTGATAAGGCCTTACCGTATTTTCCTATCGAAGAGGACAATCCATTCCTTGGTTGGCGTGGTATTCGGTTTACGCTCGATCATCCTGACATCTTTATTATTCAGTTACGTGCCATGCTACGTGCGAGCTGTGAAAGCCATAACTTGAGTATTTTGCTGCCGATGATCTCTGGTGCACAGGAGTTGGATGACGCGCTACAGTTGATTGAACAAGCGTATGATGAAGTGCATGAGCTTGATAACCGAGTGCGTATGCCTCGCGTTGGTATCATGATTGAAGTGCCATCCATGCTGTACATACTGCCGCTGATTGCGCATAAGGTCGACTTTGTTTCAGTCGGTACCAACGACTTAACCCAATATTTATTAGCGGTTGATCGGAACAATTCACGAGTATCCGATGTCTATGAATCAATGCACCCTGCGGTGATCATGGCATTAAAACAAATTCATGATACTTGTAAGCAATATCAATTACCTGTTTGTATTTGTGGCGAGTTAGCCGGTGACCCGATGGGCGCGCTGCTATTGATTGGATTGGGGTATGAGACGTTAAGTATGAATACCTCGAATGTCGCAAGAACCAAATATTTGATTCGTCAATCGAACTTGGCTGAATTACAGGATTTGGCAAATAAGGCACTTTCAAAACCGTATGGTAGTGACATCTATAGTATGATGCTGAACTATTTCGAAGAGCGTGAATTTACAGGCTTCATTCGAGCAGGTAAAAAATAGGATTTAACGTGTCATATGAACTGATAGGCTTGTTAGCGGGCCTTGGTGCTATTGTTGGTGTTTTAGCAGGCTTGCTAGGCATTGGTGGTGGTTTGCTGGTTGTTCCTGCCTTACTGTTTTTGCTTCCTAAAGCGGGTATCCCCCAAGAGTTTGCGATGCAAATGGCATTGGCTACTTCGCTATCAACCATCATCGTTACGTCGGGATCGTCTGCGATTAACCATCTAAAGTTGGGTAACGTAGAGATGTTTGTCGTTAAATGGTTGATGCCAGGTGTGGTGATAGGTGGCTTCCTCGGCTCTTTCGTGGCCGATGTAATTCCAGCTCAATACTTACCAAAAGTCTTTGGTGTGATTGTTTTGGTGTTGGCGTTGCAAATGCTATTGTCGATTCGCTCCAAGAGCCAAAAATCGATGCCGGGTTCAGCTAAAACCGTGTTGTGTGGCGGCGGGATTGGTTTGGTATCAAGCTTAGCGGGCATTGGCGGTGGGTCTTTATCGGTACCTTTCCTTAACCATCATGGTGTAGAAATGCGCAAGGCCGTGGGTTCCTCTTCGGTGTGCGGCTTTGTTATTGCTATTTCAGGAATGCTCGGGTTTATTTGGCATGGTTCGTCTGTAGATGATCTTCCTGCGTATAGCTTGGGTTATGTTTATCTACCGGCTTTGATCGCGATATCTTGTACCTCAGTTTTGACCACTCGAGTGGGTGCGAAACTGGCCACTCAATTGCCAACCCCTGTGCTGAAGAAATTCTTTGCGGTATTTTTAATGTTTATAGCAGCCACAATGCTGCTGTAGTGTCTTTTCTGTTAGTCATTGAGCTAACCGTTAATCAATTTAGATAGAGAGCCAAGTATGTCTCAGGGTTTTATCGAATTCCCAAATATCGATCCTGTTCTTATTGAACTAGGACCAATCTCAGTTCGTTGGTACGGCCTAATGTACCTTGTCGGTTTTATGTTTGCTCTTTGGTTAGCAAATCGCCGAGCTGATCAACCGGGTAGTGGTTGGACTCGAGAGCAAGTATCAGACTTACTGTTTGCTGGCTTTCTAGGTGTGGTGTTGGGTGGTCGTATTGGCTACGTACTTTTCTACAACTTTGACCTTTTCCTAGCAGACCCACTGTACCTATTTAAGGTATGGACTGGCGGTATGTCTTTCCACGGTGGCTTGCTGGGTGTTATCACCGCAATGTTCTGGTATGCGAAAAAGAATGGTCGCACCTTCTTTGGCGTGGCAGACATGATTGCACCACTCGTCCCATTTGGTTTAGGTATGGGCCGTCTAGGTAACTTCATGAACAGCGAGCTTTGGGGCCGTGCGACTGATGTGCCATGGGCGATTGTGTTCCCTAACGGTGGTCCACTTCCTCGTCACCCATCTCAACTTTACGAGATGGCGCTTGAAGGTATCGTGCTGTTCTTCATCTTGAACTGGTTTATCAAAAAGCCGCGTCCTCTTGGTTCTGTATCAGGGTTATTCCTAGCTGGATATGGTACATTCCGCTTCTTAGTAGAATACGTACGTGAACCTGATGCTCACCTAGGTTTGTTCGGTGGGTTTATCTCTATGGGACAAATTTTGTCACTGCCAATGGTTATCATCGGTGTGCTGATGATGGTGTGGGCATACAAGCGTGGTCACTACAAAGACGAATTACCACAACAAACGAAGTAAGGAATTGGTGTGAAACAGTATTTAGATCTCTGTCAGCGTATCGTTGATGACGGTACTTGGATTGAAAATGAACGCACGGGCAAGCGTTGCCTAACCGTGATCAATGCTGACCTTGAATATGATGTTGGTAATAACCAATTCCCACTGGTAACAACGCGTAAGAGTTTTTGGAAAGCCGCAGTTGCTGAGCTGCTTGGCTATATCCGTGGTTACGACAATGCTGAAGATTTTCGTAAGCTAGGGACTAAAACTTGGGATGCGAATTCTAACCTGAATGAAGCATGGCTGAATAACCCTTACCGCAAGGGTGAAGATGACATGGGCCGTGTTTATGGCGTTCAAGGACGTGCATGGGCAAAACCTGACGGCGGTCATATCGACCAACTGAAGAAGATTGTTGATGATCTAACTAACGGTATTGATGACCGCGGCGAGATCTTAAACTTCTACAACCCAGGTGAGTTCCACATGGGATGTTTGCGTCCGTGTATGTACAGCCATCACTTCTCACTACTTGGTGATACTCTGTACCTAAACAGCACTCAGCGCTCTTGCGATGTACCCCTAGGCCTGAACTTCAACATGGTTCAAGTGTATGTCTTCCTAGCTATCATGGCGCAAATCACGGGTAAGAAAGCTGGCGTGGCTTACCATAAGCTAGTAAATGCTCATATTTACGAAGATCAACTTGCACCTATGCGTGATATCCAGTTAAAGCGTGAGCCGTTAGCTGGCCCAACATTCCATATCAATCCTCAGATTAAGTCTCTAGAAGATTTGGAAACATGGGTAACGATGGATGACTTCTGGGTTGAAGGTTACGAATGCCACGAAGCGATTAAGTACCCATTCTCGGTTTAATCTCACTCGCTTTGTTTGATTGAAAGGCTGCCTCTGTGCAGCCTTTTTTGTATCTAAGTTACAGTGACGAGTAATCGAGATTCGAAGAGCAGAGAAATCATATGCTGTGTGATGCTTTATGTTACTCGTATACTCTCAACGCGCATTGGCTCTTTCTCTTCGATACTCGCTTACACGCATCTCGAATCTTTTTTCGATTCATCATTCCCTAGACTGACGAAGGAAGGAGTTGGGAGTCTCTTTCGTGGTGTGTTTGTGGGATTCCCTATCACGCTCGTTCCTCGCTGTAGGGAATGACGGAAATATATAGATGCGGGTAAACGAGATGCGGGATACGAAGAGCTAGAACGGACTTCTTTGGTGAGTAATGCTTACCTTACCGATTTACTCTTATATCGTATCAGTTTCAGCTCTTGTCACAAGCTTACTCATATCTCGAATTTGATTTTAGCTCTTCGTTACTCGTTTACCCGAATCCCGTATCTGCTCTTAAAAAGAAAAAGCCCGCAACCTAGGAGGTAGCGGGCTTTGCTATAAGCGATGTTTATTTTGCTATTAAGCGGTAAGAGCTAACACGCTACCAGGCAGTACAAGGAATACCGCAACAAGGTAACCAGCCACTACAGCTTTGTTCTTCACAGCCATGTCTGAAATCATGTCTGCCGCTTTAACTGGAAGTTCACGTAGGAACGGGATACCGAAGATGAATACCGTTGACATGATGTTGAACACCAAGTGTACTAGAGCAATTTGTAGTGCGAATACTGCGAACTCACCAGACACTGCTGTAGCTGCAAGTAGAGCCGTAATACATGTACCGATGTTTGCACCCAGAGTGAATGGGTAAACGTCACGTACTTTAAGAACACCTGAACCTACTAGTGGAACCATCAAGCTTGTTGTCGTAGAAGAAGACTGAACAAGGATAGTCACGATAGAGCCAGAAGCGATACCGTGGATTGGACCACGACCGATTGCGTTCTTTAGAATCTCACGAGCACGACCAACCATTAGGCTCTTCATCAGCTTACCCATTACAGTAATAGCTACGAAGATAGTTGCGATACCTAGAGCGATAAGCATGATGCCGCCAACAGTGTCGCCAAACGTTGATAGTGGTTCTTTAATCGCACTTACAACAGGCTTAGTGATTGGCTTGATGAAGTTAAGACCACCCATGCTCATATCACCTGTTGCTAGCATCGGTGATACTAACCAGTGAGAAATTTTCTCTAGAATTCCAAACGCCATCTCTAGTGGTAGGAAGATAGCAACGGCTAATAGGTTAAAGAAGTCGTGGATTGTCGCACTTGCGAATGCACGTTTGAACTCTTCTTTACAACGAACGTGACCAAGGCTAACTAGCGTATTGGTTACCGTAGTACCAATGTTAGCACCCATGATCATAGGAATTGCTAGCTCAACAGGTAAACCACCTGCCACAAGGCCAACGATAATTGAAGTAACTGTACTTGATGATTGAATAAGCGCTGTTGCTACTAAACCAATCATTAAGCCTGCAACTGGGTGTGAAGCAAATTCGAAAAGAACCTTTGCTTGCTCGCCTGTTGCCCATTTGAAGCCTGTACCAACCATTGAAACTGAAAGTAATAGTAGGTAAAGCATGAATGCCAAGTTAGCCCAGCGTAGCCAACGAGTAGTGCTCGAGATAGGCGCTGCTGCAGTAGTAGCTTGGTTCATAATGTTTTCTCCATTGGACCGTTTAAGTCTGTGTTTGGTCTGTTTGTTTAATCTGAGCGTGATGTTAGAGGGGAAATATTTCAGTAATATTACATTTTGGTTTAGGTGCGACTTTTTTGTGATGATTTACTCTTTAAATATTCCAATTGCTAATGTGGTTTTTTTAAGTTGTTGTTTTAAATTGTTTTTTAATGGAAATTCTATAGGTGATATAGATCTTAAAAGTTAGAAAAAAATTGAAAATAATCGATGAAATATTACATTATGAAATCAGACACTTCGAAAAAATAAGTGGTAAATCTATGTTTGGTTAGGTTTTTCCGAGTTTGTTGAGTGGCGGTGTCATATTTGATATAAAAGGGTATCTACTCTTTTATTACGGCACATCTATGTCGCATCTCAACTACAACCATCTGTATTACTTCTGGATGGTTTGCAAGCAAGGCTCTGTTACTAAAGCTGCAGAAGCCCTATTCCTAACACCACAAACGGTAACGGGGCAGATAAAAGCCTTAGAAGAACGCATGGATGGCAAGTTGACCAAGCGTAATGGCCGAAGTGTTGAGCCTACAGAGCTTGGGCAACTGGTCTTTAAATATGCCGATCGTATGTTTGGCCTGAGTTACGAGATGCTGGACATCGTGAATTACAGCCAGCACTCCAATATTCTGTTTGATGTTGGCGTCGCGGATGCGCTCTCTAAAAGACTCGTCAGTAAGATACTGATGTCGACCATCCCTCCAGATAACAGCATTCACTTGCGCTGTTTTGAATCGACCCATGAAATGCTACTTGAGCAACTCTCTCAACATAAGCTCGATATGATTTTGTCTGACTGTCCGGTGGACTCTAGTCAAAGCCCGGGCCTGTTCAGTAAAAAGCTGGGTGAGAGTGGAATGAGCTTTTTTAGTTCAGGTCAGGTTGAAGGGGTTAATTTCCCTGCTGTATTGGAGCAAAGAAAGCTTTTGATCCCTGGCAGCCGAACCTCAATGGGTCGTAAAGTGCTGCAATGGTTTGATAGACAAGGGCTTAAGCCAGATATTTTAGGTGAGTTTGATGATGCCGCATTGATGAAGGCTTTTGCTCGTTACCATCATGACGTAATATTTTTAGCACCGACGATTTATATGTCTGAAGTGGAAGACGACACATCACTGCAACTATTAGGCGGTATTGAAGAGTTAAAAGAGGAGTACTACGTCATATTTGCTGAGAGGATGATCCAACATCCAGCAGTAAAAAACGTATGTGACGCAGATTTTAGCAAATTGTTCGAGTGAGATAGTTTGTTAATGAATTGATATCGATTATCATAACTCCGCAATATGCCGGAAATACTGATAGCCCGTAGTTGGCGTAAAGGTTGTAGGGAGCCAAACTATGAACTTAAAAGAGATGGAGAAGAACTCAGCACAAGCTGTGATTCTACTCAAAGCCATGGCTAACGAGCGTCGCTTACAGATTTTGTGCCTATTACATGGCACTGAACTGTCGGTTGGGGAGTTGTGTGGCAAGTTGGAACTGAGTCAGTCTGCTTTATCTCAACATCTTGCTTGGTTGAGAAGAGATGGTTTGGTCGAAACTCGCAAAGAAGCTCAAACTGTGTATTACACATTGAGTAGTGAAGAAGTAAAAGCGATGATTAACCTACTGCATGGTATTTACTGCAAGTAGCTTATTGCTGGTGGGAGGGGGATTTCTTATCAGCGATAGAATGACACAAGGAAGTGTTAGCATTTCACATTGAACGTTAGTGTTTACCTATCTATCTACGTACCAATTTGCTTCTCTATTTATTTTTCTGATTGTTTGTTTTATCTATCTGCTTAAATTGTTTATCGGTCAGAAAAACGGCTGTTAGCACGTAAAATAAAAGCGTTACTCAAAATTTAGATATAAAAAAACCGGCCTAGGCCGGTTTTTTTCGTTTTGCGTTGTAATCAAATTTCTATTAAAGAGCTTTGATTGCAGCAGCGAAACGAGACTTATGACGTGCAGCTTTATTCTTATGAATAAGGCCTTTAGTCGCCATACGGTCAAGAAGTGGTGTAACTTCTACAAGAGCAGCAGTTGCAGCTTCTTTATCACCAGCTGCGATAGCTGCGATAGTCTTTTTCATGTAAGTGCGCATCATAGAACGACGGCTAGCATTGTGCTGGCGACGTTTCTCAGCTTGGATAGCGCGCTTCTTAGCAGATTTACTGTTTGCCAAGGGTCTAACTCCCAAAAACTTAGTTCGGTGACAATTTAAGGGCGAGGACTATCCCTCATTAGCGCTTAATTGTCAAATGATTTGTGCAAAAACCAATCGTAGCCAAACAAACTTTGGTATGGAAAGGTCATCGCGGTTAAGATGGCGGGGATTCTAACAGCATTTTTAGACCAATGCTAATAAATATGCTTCTTAGGACAGGATAGTATTTATCCTCGCTTGAAAGTAATCAACCAGTGTCAGAGGTTTCTGTGAGTAAACGACTATTAAAGTCAGGCCTGATTGTCAGCGCAATGACTTTTGTTTCCCGTGTATTGGGGCTAGTACGTGATGTAGTAGTAGCAAATTTGATGGGGGCAGGAGCGAGTGCCGACGTATTTTTCTTCGCTAATAAAATTCCTAATTTCTTACGTCGACTTTTTGCAGAAGGTGCGTTTTCTCAAGCGTTTGTTCCTGTATTAACGGAATATCACGCCGCAGGTGATAAAGATAAGACACGAGATTTAATTGCTAAGGTGTCGGGGACGCTCGGGGTTTTAGTTTCTATTGTCACCGTCATCGGGGTATTGGGCTCTGGCGTGATCACCGCGATGTTTGGTGCGGGTTGGTTTATCGACTGGCTAAATGATGGCCCATCAGCACCCAAATTTGAGCTAGCGAGCTTTATGCTCAAGATTACCTTTCCTTATTTATGGTTTATCACCTTCGTCGCTTTATCTGGTGCCATTCTTAATACATTAGGTAAATTTGCGGTCTCTTCTTTTACTCCTGTGTTCTTGAACGTGATGATCATAGGCGCTGCATGGTTTATCTCACCTAATTTAGAACAACCAGAAATTGGTTTGGCTATTGGTGTGTTTCTTGGTGGCTTAGTCCAATTCCTTTTCCAAATGCCTTTCTTGATCAAAGCGGGTGTGTTGGTTAAGCCGAAGTGGGGATGGAGAGACCCGGGTGTGGTTAAGATCCGCACATTAATGATCCCTGCTCTGTTCGGTGTATCGGTCAGCCAAATCAACTTATTGTTTGATACCTTTATTGCCAGCTTCCTCGCAACAGGCTCTATCAGTTGGTTGTACTACTCAGACCGACTGCTTGAATTTCCTCTCGGTTTATTCGGTATCGCGATTGCGACTGTGATTCTTCCTGCTTTGTCTCGTAAACACGTAGATGCTCAAGGGGAAGGGTTCGCGCATACCATGGATTGGGGCGTGCGCATGGTGTTGCTGCTTGGTATTCCTGCGATGTTAGGTCTTATCGTTTTAGCTAAACCCATGTTGATGGTGCTATTTATGCGTGGTGAGTTCTCTCCACACGATGTACAGCAAGCATCGATGTCATTGGTAGCTTACGCATCAGGCTTGCTTAATTTCATGCTGATTAAAGTTTTAGCTCCGGGCTATTACTCTCGCCAAGATACCAAAACACCGGTTAAGTACGGCATTATCGCTATGGTGACCAATATGGTGTTTAACGCGATCTTTGCTTGTTTTTATGGCTATGTGGGTTTGGCGATTGCGACGGCACTGTCTGCCTTTGTGAATATGGCCTTGTTATATCGAGGATTGCACCTTGCGGGTGTGTATCAATTAACTAAGACAACCTTGTTGTTCAGTGCCAAATTAATTATCTCAGGTGTGGTGATGGTAGCGGCTATTTTATGGCAGCTGGATAATATGCAACATTGGCTTGAATGGAGCTTTAGCCAGAGAGCGCTGACATTAACTGGCTTGATTGGACTTGGTGGCTTTGTTTATATTGTTTCGGTACTGATTTTAGGTATCCGAGTAAAACATTTAAAAGCAGCGACAGATTAATACTGATTAGTATATAATCCGTCGGTTTCACACAATAAATGATGCAAATAACAGGTTTTAGCTGATCATAATGGAACTGATCCGAGGTATACACAATATTAAAGCGCAGCATCATGGCTGTGTATTAACCATAGGTAACTTCGATGGTGTTCATTTAGGACATCAAGAGGTTTTGAGTCAGGTTTCTAAACAAGCTGCAGCATTAGGGCTACCTTCTGTTGTTATGACGTTTGAACCGCAGCCTATGGAGCTGTTTGCCCGAGATAGAGCGCCAGCACGTTTAACTCGTTTACGAGACAAATACGTGCAACTGAGTAAGCTAGATATCAGTCGCTTATTGTGTGTTAATTTTAATCAGTATTTTGCAAGTTTATCCGCGGAAGCATTCATTAAGGATCTTTTGGTTGATAAGCTTGGTGTGAAGTTCTTGGTGGTTGGTGACGATTTTTGCTTTGGTAAAGGTCGTACCGGTAATTTCGCTATGCTCAAAGAGGCGGGCGAGAAGTACGGTTTTGAGGTGGTCAGCACCCAAAGCTATTGCTTAAACCAATTACGAGTAAGCAGTACTGAGATACGAAATGCATTAGCGGTCGATGACTTGGCTGCAAGTGCTACCATGTTAGGACGTGATTACAGTATTAGTGGTCGAGTGTCCCATGGTCGAAAACTAGGGAGAACTATCGGTTTCCCTACCGCTAATATTCCATTAAAGCGTTGTGTTTCTCCTGTATCGGGAGTGTATGTTGTTGAAGCTTTGGATATCGACGGTGTTCCTGTCGGTGGCGTTGCTAATATTGGACAACGACCAACAGTTAATGGGGTAAGGCAGCAATTGGAAGTGCATTTTTTTGACTTTAAAGCCAATTTATATGGTAAACAGTTAGAAGTACGACTTTTGCACAAACTGCGCGACGAGATAAAATTTGAATCGTTCGACGCACTAAAGAATCAAATAGAATTGGATGCTGAAGCCGCAAGGGTGTGGCTGCTTCAGCTAAAGAATTAATCGGATGATTCCACCGATTAACATAATGTCTAACTTCGCCCAATATAACGGAATTAAGAATCGATGAGTGATTATAAAGATACCCTGAACTTACCAGAAACAGGGTTCCCAATGCGCGGCAATCTGGCAAATCGTGAGCCAGAAATGCTGAAGCGTTGGTACAAAGAAGATCTTTACGGCGAAATCCGTAAGGCAAAGAAAGGTAAAAAATCTTTCGTACTGCATGATGGCCCTCCATACGCGAACGGCGATATTCACATTGGCCACGCGCTGAATAAGATTCTTAAAGACATTATTATCAAATCTAAGACCCTTTCTGGTTTTGATGCACCGTACATCCCTGGTTGGGACTGTCACGGTCTTCCAATCGAGCTAATGGTTGAGAAGAAGAAAGGTAAGCCTGGTCAGAAGATTTCGGCGGCTGAATTCCGCGAAGAGTGTCGAAAGTACGCTGCGGGTCAAGTTGAAGGTCAGAAAGAGAGCTTCAAACGTCTTGGCATCATGGGCGAGTGGGACAAACCTTATCGCACTATGGATTTTGGCACAGAAGCGAACATCATTCGTTCTCTTGGCAAAATCGCAGACAAAGGTCACCTTCTTAAAGGTTTCAAACCCGTTCACTGGTGTACTGATTGTGGTTCTGCTCTGGCTGAAGCTGAAGTTGAATACAAAGATAAAGTTTCTCCATCTATCGATGTGAAATTTACAGCAGCTGACGAAGCGGCGCTTCTAGAGAAATTTACTCTAGCTGAAGGTCATGCGGGTCAAGGCGAAATTTCTATCGTTATCTGGACAACAACACCATGGACTCTGCCTGCTAACCGCGCAGTATGTCTACGTGATGATCTTGAATACGTGCTTATCCAAGTTGAAGCGAATGGCGACCAGCCTGCTCAACGTATCGTTGTTGCTTCTGAACTAGCAAAAGACGTAATGGATCGTGCAGGTATCGAGCACTTCCACAACCTTGGTTTTGCTACAGGTGCTGATCTTGAGCTTTCTCAGTTCAACCACCCGTTCTACGACTTTACTGTTCCTGCAGTTCTTGGCGATCACGTAACAACAGATTCAGGTACTGGTGTGGTTCACACTGCGCCTGGTCACGGTCAAGAAGATTTCGTGGTTGGTAAAAAGTACAACCTAGAAATCGCTAACCCAGTTGGTTCTAACGGCGTTTACCTGCCAGATACAGAGCTATTTGCTGGTCAGCACGTATTCAAAGCGAACGACTCTGTTTTAGAAGTTCTAAAAGAGAAAGGTGCACTTCTGCATCACCACGCTTACGAGCACAGCTACCCACACTGTTGGAGACACAAAACTCCAATCATCTTCCGCGCAACACCACAATGGTTCATCTCTATGGATCAAGCTGGCCTACGTGCTAAAGCACTAGAGTCAATCAGGAGTGTTGAGTGGTTGCCTGAATGGGGTCAAAGCCGTATCGAAGGCATGGTTGAAGGTCGTCCTGAGTGGTGTATCTCTCGTCAACGTACTTGGGGTGTGCCAATTGCTTTGTTTGTTCATAAAGAAACAGCAGAACTTCACCCAGAAAGCCCAGCGCTTATTGAAAAAGTTGCGAAGCTAGTTGAAGAGAAAGGCATTCAAGCTTGGTGGGATGTAGACGCTGCTGAACTTATGGGCGCAGAAGACGCTGATAAGTACGAAAAAGTAATGGATACGCTAGACGTATGGTTCGACTCAGGTGTTACGCACTTCTCTGTTGTTGATTCTCGTGAAGAGTACAACTTCCCGAACGAAGAGCGCACTCACAGTGCTGATCTTTACCTTGAAGGTTCAGACCAACACCGTGGCTGGTTCCAGTCTTCTCTAATTTCATCTATCGCGATGAAAGACGAAGCACCGTACAAGCAAGTACTAACGCACGGTTTCGTAGTGGATGGTAACGGCCGTAAGATGTCTAAATCTATCGGTAACGTTGTTGCTCCTAAAGACGTAACCAACAAGCTAGGTGCAGATATCCTGCGTCTATGGGTTGCTTCTACAGACTACACGGGTGAAGTTGCGGTTTCTGATGAAATCCTGAAGCGTTCAGCGGATGCTTACCGTCGTATTCGTAACACGGCTCGTTTCTTCCTAGCGAACTTGAACGGTTTCAACCCTGAAACTGACCTAGTTCCTGCTGAAGAGATGGTTGCACTTGATCGCTGGGCTGTTGGCCGTGCTCAAGCTGCACAAGAAGAGATTGTTAAAGCATACGGCGAGTACAACACTCACGGTGTGACTCAACGTCTAATGCAGTTCTGTTCTATCGAAATGGGTTCTTTCTACCTAGACGTAATCAAAGACCGTCAGTACACAGCGAAGCAGGGCAGCCATGCTCAACGTAGCTGTCAAACGGCGCTTTACTACATCGTAGAAGCTCTAGTTCGTTGGATGGCACCTATCATGTCGTTCACTGCAGATGAAATTTGGAACGAAATGCCAAGCTCTTTACCAACTGGAGAGCAGCGCGACACGTTCGTATTCACAGGTGAGTGGTTCGAAGGTCTATTTGGTCTTGCAGAAGGCGAAGAGCTAAGCAACGAATTCTGGACTGAAATCCAGTCTGTTCGTGGCGCAGTGAACAAGCTTCTTGAAGATGCTCGTAAAGAGAAAACGATCGGTGGTGCACTGCAAGCTGAAGTTACTCTATACGCTGACGATGCACTAGCGGCTAAAATCAACAAGCTAGAAGATGAGCTACGTTTCGTACTTATCACCTCTGCAGCTGTTGTTAAGCCACTGAGCGAGAAGTCTGATGCAGCGCAAGCGACAGACGTTGAAGGTCTATTCGTTGAAGTAGCGGCGACTGAAGCTGAGAAGTGTGACCGTTGCTGGCACCACACTCCAGATGTAGGCACTATCGAAGGTCACGAGAAAGTTTGTGGTCGTTGTGTGTCGAACATCGACGGTGAAGGCGAAGTGCGTAAGTTCGCATAACGACTCAGAGAAAGACTGAACTTTTTGTAAAAATCATAGCCCCAGTATCAACTGGGGTTATTTTTAGTTATAGGAAATGTGTTTAACCAAGTTGGTAATCAAGGTCACGTAAGGTGACTAACAATGAATACCAACTTCGTAAATACTAGGAATAGAAATGAGTGAAGTTTCGTTAAAACAATCTGGTGTACGTTGGTTATGGCTGGCTCTATTGGTCTTCTTGGCTGATATCGGCATTAAACTCTTTGTCATGGACAATATGGGTTATGGCTGGGCAAACCGTATTGAGGTGTTGCCATTCTTTAACTTTTTGTACGTGCATAACTACGGTGCAGCGTTTAGCTTCTTGAGTGATCAAAGTGGTTGGCAGCGTTGGTTATTTACGGGTATCGCATTTGCGGTAACAGGTATGCTGACGTACTGGATGAGCAAACTACCAGCAACAGAGAAGTGGAATAACATTGCTTATGCGATCATCATTGGTGGTGCAGTAGGTAATGTGTTTGACCGAGTCGTACATGGCTTTGTTGTCGATTACTTAGACTTCTACTGGGGCACTTACCACTGGCCTGCATTTAACTTAGCGGATATGGGAATCTGTATCGGTGCTGCGATGATCATCTTAGATGGTTTCCGTAAGAAAGACGAAAGCAAATAGCTTGCTTCAAAGTCAGTCTATGACTCACAGAATAGAATAGCCCTAAGCGCTGTCGGTTGATTCCGACGGCGCTTTTTTTTATGCTTCAGTCAACAAGGAAGCAAAGCACAGCGCATCCTCAAATAATAAAGAAGTCTAAGGAAAGTAACGTGGCAGCAATTAAAAATGATTCAGCAGTAACTCTACATTTTACGATTAAAATGAAGGATGGTTCAGTTGCCGATAGTACGGAGAACATGGGCAAACCAGCGAAGTTCGTCATGGGTGATGGCAGCCTAAGTGAGAACTTTGAAGCGTGCTTACTTGGACTTGAAGCCGGCACTGAAAAGTCTATCGAACTGAAGGCGGAAGACGCGTTTGGTATGCCAAACCCAGATCATATTCACTATATGGATCGTGCTAAGTTTGTTGGCGACTCTGAAGTTGAAGTGGGCACTATCATGGCATTTTCAGGTCCTGACGGTATGGAAATTCCAGGTATTATTACTGAGATCGCAGGTGATTCAGTGACGGTTGATTTTAATCACCCACTCGCTGGTCAAGACGTTAGCTTTGACGTCAATATCTTAACGGTAGAATAACTCTCTTAACGTTAGAATAGCTGTCTTCACGCTAGAATAAGATAGCCTTACAGCTGTGATCTCACCCAGAGCTTCACTGTCTAGACGCTTCACTGTAGAATGCGAACCTCGCTGACGGCGAACTCTATAGAAGCAACCTTAGTACCGCGGTAAATGATGAGCAATGAAATGAAAATAATGTTAGCTAACCCTCGTGGCTTTTGTGCCGGTGTCGATCGTGCGATCAGCATCGTAGAGCGTGCACTCGAAATGTATCAGCCACCGATCTATGTTCGCCATGAAGTGGTACACAACCGCTTTGTTGTTGAGGGGCTCAAGCAGCGTGGTGCTATTTTTGTCGAAGAACTGAGTGAGGTGCCAGACGACAACATCGTGATCTTTTCGGCTCACGGTGTTTCTCAAGCGGTTCGTAAAGAAGCGAAAGAGCGTGAGTTAACGGTATTTGATGCGACGTGTCCTTTGGTGACTAAAGTTCATATGGAGGTTGCTCGTGCGAGCCGCAAACATATGGAAGTGGTACTGATTGGCCACGCAGGTCACCCTGAAGTGGAAGGCACTATGGGTCAGTACGCGAGCCAAACTGGTGGTATGTACTTGGTTGAAAGACCAGAGGACGTACAGAACCTCGTGGTGAATGATCCAAGTAACCTGCACTATGTTAGCCAAACTACGCTATCAGTAGATGAAACTGCAGATGTGATTGAAGAGCTACGTCGAGTGTTCCCTGAGATTCAAGGCCCACGTAAAGACGACATCTGTTACGCGACTCAAAACCGTCAAGACGCTGTGCGTGAGATGGCAAACGACGTCGACGTAGTGATTGTTGTTGGCTCTAAGAACTCATCGAATTCAACACGTTTGAAAGAGCTGGCTGAGAAGCTAGGTACACCTGGCTACCTAACTGATTGCCCTGAAGACATTCAGACTGAGTGGGTTGAAGGCAAGAAGAAAATCGGTGTAACCGCTGGTGCTTCTGCTCCTGAAGAGCTAGTTAACCAAATCTTAGATCGTATCCGCGAGCTAGGTGCTACCGATGTTGAAGAGATTCAAGGTCGTGAAGAGAACATGTTCTTTGAAGTACCAAAAGAGCTACAGATTAAACAAGTCGACTAATTTCTATCGATTCTGTCTCGTCCTAAAATAC
>NZ_JBFRJF010000021.1:0-47047 GCF_041468745.1 Vibrio sp. 10N.286.52.F8 | reverse complement strand
GAGCTTAGAGCTTAGAGCTAAAGCCTAATACCAAGAGCTGTTAAGCTTTGTTTTGCTCAGCTTTACATACAGCCGCAGTGAACACGACGTCAGTTGAGCTGTTAAGCGCTGTTTCAGCAGAATCTTGAATCACACCAATGATGAAACCAACCGCTACAACCTGCATCGCTACATCGTTTGAGATACCGAATAGGCCACAAGCTAGAGGAATCAGTAGCAGTGAACCACCGGCAACGCCTGATGCGCCACATGCTGAAATTGCAGCAACAAGGCTTAGTAGAATCGCAGTGAAGATATCAATCTCAATACCCATTGTGTGTACAGCTGCAAGCGTTAACACAGTAATGGTGATTGCAGCACCTGCCATGTTGATGGTTGCGCCTAGAGGGATTGATACAGAGTAAGTGTCTTCATCTAGCTCTAGCTTCTTACAAAGGTTCATGTTCACTGGGATGTTTGCAGCGCTTGAACGAGTGAAGAATGCCGTTACACCAGACTCACGAATACATTGCAGTACAAGTGGGTATGGGTTCTGTTTTGTCTTTACAAAGACAAGCAGTGGGTTAACGACAAGAGCAATGATAAGCATTGAGCTTAGTAGAACCGCTAGCAGTTGACCGTAGCTTGCTAGTGCATCGAAGCCCGTTGTTGCGAATGTAGCCGAAACAAGACCGAAGATACCGAATGGCGCAAGACGAATAATGAAGCGAACAATGTGTGAAACACTGTGGCTAAGGTCTTCGAAAACCGCTTTGGTTGTTGCAGATGCGTGGTGCAGTGCAAGACCAAGACCGATTGCCCAAGCAAGAATACCGATGTAGTTCGCGTTCATTAGTGCGCTAACTGGGTTATCTACAAGCTTGAATAGAAGCGTATGAAGAACTTCTGCAATACCTTGAGGAGGGTTAGCACCTTCAGCGCCAGCAACCAGTGTCAAAGTGGTTGGGAACATGAAGCTCAGTACTACAGCAGTCAGTGCTGCAGAGAACGTACCAATCAGGTAAAGCACAATGATTGGACGCATATGAGTATGCTGACCTTTCTTTTGGTTTGCGATAGAAGCTGCAACAAGAATGAATACTAAAATTGGGGCAACAGCTTTCAGAGCACCAACAAACAGACTACCTAATAGGCCTGCATCTTGAGCTGCTGAAGGAGAAACCATGGCGAGAACGACACCGAAAACAATACCAGCAAGGATCTGTAGAACGAGATTTCCACGAGCGATGCGGGCGAGCATGTTGTGATTTTGCATAAAATACCTGCAATTGTTAATTTATTATAGTGATGTATTTTTTTATAAAGTTGTACCAAATCCAACTATACACTAGTGGAATGGGCGGTCATATTAGCGGGATCTAAGAGGGTGTCTAGGAATAGTTTACTTTTAGGGTGATTGTTTGCGCTACGTGGTGTTTTTAGAGCTAAATGTTAAATTTTTGTACTCTTGTTGAGATATAAATCTGCATGATAATACTCATTCGGGTCAATGTTCTGGTTCTGGTGCCGTCAGAGTCGATTAGCAAGATCATTGTGTGCAGAAATGATCCCATTGGGTTCCTGTTGATATAAAGAAGACCTGTTAATACAAAGAAGCCTCGCTGATACAAAAAAGCCCCAGCCCAATGCATTAAAGAGCTCAGGAATTAATGAGCTAATACGCGATAGGGACATGGGGCTTATTTACGTGTTGTAAACCTAATCCAATAATCGGCTATTTAGACGATTTCTTGATATTACGGCTCTCTGACTGCACGGTTTTGTACATTTTAGAAAGCTGTTTACTGTTCGCTCTCTGCTCTGCCAATGAGGCTCCATTTCTTGCTTGCTCTCTCAGTAGCTTTTGATAGTTAGTAAATCGTCTTTCAGACAGTTCACCACTCTCAATGGCAGCCCTTATCTTGCATCCCGGCTCTGATTCATGATGACAATCAGAGAAGCGGCAGTGCATTGCTAACTCTTCGACGTCTGAAAAAGTTTCACTCACGCCTTCAGCGCAGTCTGCAAGTTGTAGCTCTCGCATTCCTGGAGTGTCGAGAAGCAAGCCACCTGATGCGAGCAAGTGGAGTGATCGTGATGTGGTTGTATGACGACCTTTACTGTCGTCTTCACGAATACCACCAGTTGCCTGCGATGCTTCACCTAGCAATGAGTTAACCAAAGTCGACTTACCCACACCAGAAGAGCCCATTAGCGCGACGGTCTTGCCGATTTTACACCAAGGTGAAAGTACTTGGGTTGAGTCTTGATCTAGGCTGTTGACCGCTTCGATCATCAGCATCGGGTCTAAGCTTTGTACCTGTTGTACTTTGTCTTCGTAGTCGTCACACAAGTCTTTCTTCGTCAGGACGATAACCGCTTCAACTTGTGCTTCATTTGCGAGTGCCAGGTAGCGTTCAATGCGACTCAGATTAAAGTCGTTGTTCAATGAAACCACGATAAACACTGTGTCGATATTGGCTGAAATATATTGTTCAGCCACACGACTGCCCGCAGCTTTTCGGCTAAAGAGCGATTGGCGTTCTAGTAAGCGATCGAATTGCAGTTCAGAGTTCAATATTACCCAGTCGCCAACGGTCATTGCCGGTTGGTTTTGGTGGATGGGTAGAACAATTTCACCTTGCTCTGACGCTAATGTATAGCCATTGCGGTGATGTGCGACGATACGAGCAATGACGGAGTGATCATAGTCTTCGAGTGTCAGTTGTTGTTGGAATACAGGTTGCCATCCAAGTTGTTGAAGTGACATTGGATGAGAAAATGCGTTTTGTGAATTCATGTCTATTTACCCAGACGTGCGAGCTTTCTTTTCTTGTGAGAGCATTAAAGTCTTATGAGAGCATTAACGTCTTGTAAGATCTCAGGTTGTCGATGAGATCGAAAAGCGTTGGTCAGTTCAAAAAGCGTCGAGACGTCAAAAATGTTTGAGCTTGGGTCGAATTCAAAATCGATAGGACCCCGGATTTGAGTCATGCTTTACAGGCATGCAGATATTGATCACTTACGATCAACAGTAAACCGGGTAAAAGTGTGCGGTAGCCAGCTGATGGCTTAATGTTGGTAGTTCGAGATTAAAGTTGGTTTAACCAAACAAATTAACGCGTTACTTTTACTGCCAGTTTTAGTGTTTTCATTACAATCATCTTCTATTCTCCTTGGTTTATTAATGTGTTCAGGCTTTGAATAAAAAGCGCGCTCAGTTTAACAAAAAGCCACGATGGCGAGAAGTCATCGTGGCTTAAATTATTTTATCAATTGTGAATACGATTAATGATGGTCGTGATTCATCTTTTTCATGCTGCTCATCACTTTCTTCACTGGTGCGTCGAAGGTTTGCGTTTCACCGTTAGCGAAAGTCAGAGTCATCTCGATTTGCTCACCTTCTTTTAGACCGTCTTTTAGGTCGAACAACATAATGTGCAGGCTGCCTGGTTTAAGTACCGCTTCACCATTTGCAGGGATTGTGATCTCTTGAACTTGGCGCATTTTCATAACATCGCCGTCAACGATAACATCATGAAGTTCTACTTTACCTGCTGTAGGTGTTGTTGCAGAAACAATAGCGCGATCTTTATCGCTGTGGTTTATCAGAGTCGTGAACACCGCGCTGTTCACTGCTGAAGGCGGGGTTGCACGAGCGTACGCGTCATGAACCATAATATCGCTACTAGCCTGAGCAAAAGGGGTGAGCAATAAGCCCGCTAGAGCAAGTGCTTTTAACTTCATGTTGTTGTCCTTAATTTTTATGTTTTTGGTCTGGGACCTGACTTTTTGTTCGAACTTTATTAGTTAAGTTCTTTGTTTTTACGTTTTACTGCGTCAGCTTGTTGATAGCCTCAACAATTGGTGCTGGCGTTAACGTATGCGGCACTTTGGTAATCAAGGTACCGTCGGGCTTTAAAAAATAAAAATATGAGCTGTGGTCAAGGGTGTATTCCAACTCTGAACCTTCCAGCTTGGTCTTTCTGAAAATAACACCGTAGTTGTGTGCAAGCGTGGTTGTCACATCCAAAGGACCACTTAATCCTTCAATCATTGGGTGGAAGTATTGTGCGTATTCGTATGAGGCTTCTGCTGCATCACGCTCAGGGTCGAGAGAGACAAACATCGGGCGAATCTTGGCTTTTGCTTCATCAGAGACTTGGTTAAGTGCTCCGGCCAACATAGCCAAAGAAGTGGGGCATACATCCGGGCAACGTGTGAAACCGAAGTAAACGATACGAATTCTGTCATCGGTTTGGTCAAAGATTTCCGTTGGTTGGTTGTCTTTGCCGAAAAGAGTCGTTGCGGAGAACTCTTGTTTTGCAGCGTGTTGTTCTTGAACTTCGTTTTGCCCATCAAGATAGCTTTTGACACCAAAGCCAAGTACAAAAGCGACAACCAATGCTAACGACCAATTTCTACTCATCTTGCCATCCTTATTGCAGGGTTTACAGTATCGACACCATCAGTGAGTTCACCGATCCATGTCATTTTATCTAAAGTACATACAGGTAAAATCACATCACCTTCATAGGTATTGTTGCCAATGGTCTTTAATTGAAAACGCGCTGATCCCATTTCCATTTCTAAACCTGTGAGCGATAACATCAGTGTCTCAGATGCAGCACCTTCCCAAACTACCTTTATCTTTGTGGGTAGAAGAGGTTGCGCGGTTTCTCGGTCAAGCGACATTGAAATGGATTCCTGCTCACACGATGTGGTTGAAAGCATGCAGTAATCATCCAAGTTGACGTCGGCAGTTGAGTGCTCCATCGCTGATTTAAACTGCTGAATTGCTTGCGGCCCATAAAAGCCTGCCACGAGAGCGATCCCAACAGCAGCAACCTTTAATGCAGAGTGCATGTCGTGTTCTCATTTAATTTTATAAGAGCGGCGATGTTATCACACCCCTCAATACGTGCTTGTATCAAAAAGCAATTTTGTGCGTATGGTAGAACTAAAAAAGCGAAGCCATTGGCTTCGCTTTTGTCTGTTTAATAGATATGTGAGCTTAGTATTTCTAAGCATTATCCGTTCTAAACGCTTTCCAGAAGCTGGCTGAATGATTAGTCAGCATTACGCTCTGCAAACTTCTCTAGTCCTAGAACCAATGCAATCGCAACAAACATCATCACAATAGCCATTACCAGCTGAGAAGGCTGAGAAGTTACGGCTTCAAAATCAAACGGTGACAGGTTTTCTTGAATCAGAGGAACTTGTTCACCTTTTGAGTTTGTGCGCCAGCTGATGGTCTCTTTCCAAGGCCAGATCTTAGGCAGCGTACCGATCATCAAACCGGTTAAGAATACCAATGTGAAGTCGCGGAATGAACGCAATAGCCAAGACAGTACATGTGAGAAAGTCAGCAGTCCGATCACACAGCCCGCAAGGAATAGCGCAAGTACATCGACTTGAAATGATTTAACGGCGCCAAGCACGGGGCCATACATGCCAATCAGGAGCAGAATAAAGCTGCCTGAAATACCGGGTAAAATCATCGCGCAGATAGCAATCGCACCCGCAATCAATACGTTGATGCTGGTTGGTTCCATTTGCAGCGGTTTAAGCACGGTAATGCTATAAGCGAAAGCAACGCCAAGCAGCAAAAACACGAAGCGAATCATATCGCGTTTCTCTACTTGCTTAAGAATATGGAAAACCGAGACCAAGATCAGGCCGAAGAAGAAAGACCACAGTGGAACAGGGTGGGTGACTAATAACCAAGAAATCAATTTTGCGAATGTCGCAATGCTCGTGAATACGCCCGCGAACAGTGAAATTAGGAAGAAACCATTGATGTGATTAAACGCGGCTTTGAAGCCTTCGCGTTTCCATAAGCCAAGTACGCTAGGGTTAATTCTGCGAATGCTTTCTAGCAGCGTATCGTAGATACCAGTGATGAATGCGATGGTTCCGCCCGACACGCCAGGAACAACGTCTGCTGCGCCCATAGCCATGCCTTTGAAAAAAGTACTTAAGTAGTTCATTGCTTCATAGAGTTGAGGATGATTTTGTGCAGTATACAAACTTTAGTGTAAAAAAAGTATGGATATGCTTTTGGGGAAAGGCTTTTATTACTCTATTAATTGTAACGTAATAAGTTGAAGTGAATATTTGCCTAACATTTAATATAACAACCACTTAGTGATCTGTCATTAAGAGCAGCTATGAAACTGATCTCTTATCGATATTGCATCTTGGTTGCATTATGCAAATGCACTTTGCAATTCGCATGATGAATTCATGGTTTTTATGCGATGCAGGGCTTATAAAACGTCGAATAAAAGTTGGCACGCTAACTGCATTAGATACATTGACCCTTCTTAAGCCGAGGGTCACCTAGCCAACTGACGTTGTTAGTGAACTTATGATTTGTTCACAAATATATAGAGCCAATCGCGATTATTGCGGTTGGCTATTTTTTTTGCCTGTCGTTTGGTAAGTTGCTATTTTCCCATGTTCCAAGCAAAAAAAAGCTAGCCACCATTGGCGACTAGCTTAAACTTTTCTCGAATCTCGAATCTCGAATCTCGAATCTCGAATCTCGAACCCGCTTTAGTACCCCATCAACTGCAGCAAGTTCTCCGCTGTGCTGATTGCTTCTTTACGGTTAGCAATGTTGAGCTTTTGGTAAAGGTTACGGATGTGAGTCTTGATTGTGGTACCCGCTACATCGAGTTCTTGAGCGATCTGCTCATTACTGAATCCTGAGTAGATCAGACCAAGTACTTGCCATTCACGCTGGGTGAGTGGGCTAGTACGCACAAGCTCAGGAATGTTCGGGTGATTAACCAAGTTCTCAACAAAGTCTTCATCGAAGTGAACCGAGCGGCTGCGTTGGGTCGCGGAAATATCTTTCATGATTTGTTGTGCGCGGTGACGTTCTAAATCACCTAAGCCTGGCTTGTTGCTCAACTTATCCAAGATATGCCCGATAGTCCCACCGTCTACCAAGAAGTTACCGACCATACCGGTTTGGTTAGTCATATGAAGCGCTTCTTCGAGTAGTATTCGTGCGCTGTCTTCATCGTTAATTTGTGTACGTAACACGGCTTCAACGATCAAGTTGCGGTTGGTGTCTGTAATCAGGTGCGAACGCTGGGCTTCACTCTTAAGGAAGGTCAGCGCTTCTTCTGCGTCTTCATACTGCTCAAGGATGATGTGAGCACGAACGATGTTTCGCCACTGAAGTTGGCAGAAGTGGTTACTTGCCGATTCAGGTCGAACAGCCACACTCAGCCAATCACGGATAGCTTCTTTATCGCCTTTTACTTGCCAGAACAGAATCAAAGAAAGAGAAGCATTTGCCGTCCAATCTACGTGGTAAGTCGATTGACGCAATAGGTGCTGAATCTGGTCGATAAATTTCGACGCTTTATCAATCTCACCACGGCTCAATGAAATACGAGCCAACATAGAATAGCTGTGCAGGTGTTTACTCGGAGAGTGGTGACCAAGGATATCTAAGCCTTTGTAGCAACACTCTTCCGCTTCATCTAGTCGGTTCCAACACCAGAAGATCTGAGCGCGAACACGCAGCAAGAATTCGTGCAGAGGTACGTATTGCAGCTGATGTTCTTCAATCAATTTGAATGCACTGTCTTGTAGCTCAAATGCAGCTTGAACATAACCTTGAGCAATCAAGATTTCGCTTTGTTGCAGAATCGCCCACAGGGCCTGATGGTAAACCTGATACTGACGTGCCAGTTTTTCTGTTTGTTGCATCATCGGTAGCGCACGGCTTAGGTTACCCATTACGTGATTCACTTCGCCTACAACCGAGGTTGCGACAATGCGGCTACGATAAACGGTGGTGTTCAACTGACTCAACGAAAGCTCAGCCAATTCCAATGCTTTCTCAGGCTCATTGCTGTTGATGGCAACTTGTGCGCGTAAGGCGTTGTATTGGCCTTGCTGCTGAGTATCGAGTTCAATGTTTCGAGCTTGATATTGAGTCTCAGCCTCTTCCAACAAAGTACCCACTTGGTCATAACGGTGCTGACTTTGTGCAAGCCAAGCACGCAACATCGAAAGCTTTGGCTCACTGTAAAGTTGGTCGGTAGTCAGTTGCTTGATCGCCATCTCTAGTGACGACAGCTCACCTTGGTTGAACATCGGCCAACCGTGTTCAGTCAGGATTTGAATGATCAGTTCTGGATCTTCAGCGCGCTGTGCGTGACGTAGTGCTTGGTGCGGTGTGTTTTGCTTGATCCACGCTTTTGCAGCACTTCGATGCAGTTCTGCTTCTTGCTGAGGAATTCGAGCTTGGCGCTCATGTGCGAGGAATTCACCAAATAGATTGTGGAATCGGTACCAGTTTTTCTCGCCTTCAAGCGGGTAGATGAATAAGCCAAATCGGTTGAGTGATTCGATCATACCCAGTGCGTCTTCACGCTGTGTAAGCGCGCAGACTAATTCGTCATTGAAATGATCAAGTACTGAACACTGCATTAAGAACTGTCGGGTTTCTTTATCCAGTAGATCGAATACTTCTTCAACCAAGTAATCCCAAAGGTGGGCATGGTTAAAGTGAGAGAATGACTCTGCGGACTGTGCAAGAGTGCGTTTTTGGTGTTGTGCTTGTAGCGCGATAAGTTGTAGTGCAGAAGGCCAACCTTCTACATAACTACAAATGCTATCTGCCGTGGTGTCATCAATGCCGTCGGCTACGCGTTGGTTGAAAAAGCGTGTGGTTTCTTCGGTATCAAACGCCAACGAGTCATTACCTAATTCGATCATTAAGTCACGAACGCGCAGGTTTGCTGTACCAAGTGGTGGCGTACCACGACTGGTGACAACCAACGTTAGGTTATCGGGCATGTGTTTGAGGAAGAAGCGCATGGCTTCGTGGATGTCGTCATTGTTGACCAAGTGATAGTCATCCAACACCAGAAAGCACTCGTGATGGAATTCCGACATCTCGGCAAATACTTCACTTAATAAAGAATGCAGCGATGAAAACTGTCGCTTTTCTGCCAGTTTTTGGGCATTCGGACAGGCATTTTGAGTCGCTTTATTAAGTGATTGAAGTAGGTAGTTGATAAAGCGGAAGGCATCATTGTCGCTATCATCAATGCTGTACCAACCCACATTAGGTTTATCTACCAACCATTGTGCAGCCATGGTGGTTTTGCCGTAGCCCGCTGGAGAGCGGAACAACACAAGCTTATAGCAATCTGCATTGTGAAGCAGATCGAGAACCCTAGGTCGTAGGATTGCATTATGTAAGCGGCCGGGACGAGTCAGTTTCGAAGGGATCCACATATCGAAGTTTTACACCTATTCCGTGGCTATGTTCTGGAATATCCCAATCTATCGTTGAGTGCACTCCAATGACATGAGCCTAATTACTTAAGTCTTTACTCATATTACGTGAAGCCAAACGTTACCGACTACGATCCTCCTCAGAAACCTTGCACTCCTGCATGTTTTTGGGTGTCTACGCCCTTTATTTGAGACTTTGCTCACGTTGCGGGTTGGTTTGTGAATGTGACTTCGTTCATCCCTACACGGGAATCAATGCAAAAGATGAGAGTTGGAAATTATTTTCGTGATCTGAAACTCAGATTTGGCAATGACTTTAAATGGGTTAAATAAAAGTCACATCAATTGAAGTTAAGTTATCGAACGGGAGCTTGTGATCTTAGTCACTCCAAGTTTTTGTTCGCAGTCAGAACATGAGAGTCAGATCACTAACCCTAAGTCGGTACGCCCCCTACGCCCTCCCATCTACTCCTAGTCAGTTGCATTAGCGGGAGGATGTTTAGTTTATGGTGACCATGCACGATATGTCACAGATGAATTAGAACTATTAAAAGCGAGATTTCTGAAATGAAACCAACTCAGCAAAAAACTTTCGATAAAGTGTCATTCCAAGAGAGTGTTAAGAAACATTTATCTGCAACCTACGCAACAACGATTGAAAACGCAGATAGCCGCGCATGGTACCTAGCAATGGGGCGTGCGCTAGCAGAACTCACAACATTTGATCTGTTAGAAACTGAAAATGACGAAAAAATTAAGAACGCGAAGAGCGTTAACTACCTATCACTTGAGTTTTTGATTGGCCGTCTAACAGGTAACAACCTGATCAGCATGGGTCTATACGAACAGATCACTCATGCAATGGAAGAGCTAGGTCAAAACCTAACTGACCTTCTAGAAGAAGAACGTGACCCATCACTAGGTAATGGTGGTCTTGGTCGTCTAGCTGCTTGTTTCATGGATTCTTGTGCCGCTCAAGAATACCCAACAGTAGGCTACGGTCTTCACTACGAATACGGTTTATTCAAGCAGTCTTTCCAAGACGGTCGCCAACAAGAAGCACCTGACGCATGGCGCGGTGTTGAAGGTTACCCATGGGAAGTGGCTCGTCCAGAACTAGCACAACACATTGGTTTTTACGGTCATGTAGAAGTTGAATTCATCGACGGTAAAGAAGTACGTACTTGGGTTCCAGGTATGGAAGTGAAAGCAATGCCTTGGGATCTACCTATCGTAGGTTACGAGTCAAACACGGTTTACCCATTGCGTCTTTGGGAATGTCAGGCAATTGCACCATTCTCACTAGCAAGCTTCAACAACGGTGATTACTTCGAAGCGCAACACTCGCTAATCGATGCAGGTAACATCACTAAGGTTCTTTACCCGAACGATAACCACGAGAAAGGTAAGACACTGCGTCTAATGCAGCAGTACTTCCATTCAGCAGCGTCTGTTCGCGATATTCTACGTCGTCACGAAGCAGCAGGTTTCTCTCTAGAAGATCTGCCTAAGCAAGAAACGATTCAGCTGAACGATACACACCCAACGATCGCGATTCCTGAGCTAATGCGCATCCTGATTGACGAGAAAGGTCTATCTTGGGATCAAGCATGGGAAATCAGTGCTCACACGTTCGCTTACACGAACCACACACTACTTCCAGAAGCGCTAGAGACTTGGTCTGAATCTTTAATCAATCGTCTTCTTCCACGTCACATGGAAATCATCTTTGAAATCAACCACCGCTTCATGCAAGAAGTTCGCAAGATGTGGCCTGGTGATGGTGAGAAGCAAGCGAAGCTTTCTATCATCCAAGAAGGTTTCCACCGTATGGTTCGCATGGCAAACCTATGTGTGATTGGTTCTTACAAAGTAAACGGTGTAGCTGCGCTTCACTCTCAACTGGTTAAGAAAGACTTGTTCCCTGAATTCAACGAAATCTTCCCAGGTAAACTGACTAACGTAACGAACGGCATCACGCCACGTCGTTGGTTGAAGTTCTGTAACCCAGGTCTATCTGCGCTAATCACGGGTAAGATCGGCACTGAATGGCCAGCAAAACTTGAGCAGCTAGAAGGCATCGCTAAGTTTGCAACAGACGCGAAATTCCAAAAAGAATTCATGGCTGTTAAGAAAGAAAACAAACAGCGCCTAGCTGATTGGGTTCAAGAGAACATGGGTATCGAGCTAGATACTAACGCTATCTTTGACGTTCAAATCAAACGTCTTCACGAATACAAGCGTCAGCACCTAGATTTGCTACACATTCTATCTCTGTACCACCGTATTCTTAACGAACCTGGTTTCGAGTGTGAGCCACGCGTATGTTTCTTCGCAGCGAAAGCAGCACCGGGTTACCACCTAGCGAAAGAGATCATCTTCGCGGTTAACAAGATTGCAGAGAAGATCAACAACGACCCTCGCATCGGTAACAAACTGAAAGTGGTATTCATTCCTGACTACCGTGTAAGCATGGCTGAAATCATCATCCCTGCAGCAGACGTTTCTCAGCAAATCTCACTAGCGGGTAAAGAAGCATCTGGTACGGGCAACATGAAGATGGCTCTAAACGGCGCGCTAACTATCGGTACGATGGATGGTGCAAACGTTGAGATTCGTGAAGAAGTGGGTGATGAAAACATCTACATCTTCGGCCTAGACGTTGATGGTGTTCAAGCTCTGAAAGCTCAAGGCTACAACCCATACGACTACTACAATGCAGACCCACTACTGAAAGCATCTCTAGACCTACTGACTGGCGATGAGTTCACTCCAGGTCAACCAGGCCTTCTACGTGCAACGTTTGATAGCCTGCTAGACGGTGGTGACCCTTACCTATGTCTTGCTGACTTCGCATCTTACGTGAAAGCGCACGAAGACATGGGCACGCAATACAAAGACCAAGCAGGTTGGGCTAAGAAAGCAATTCTTAACACAGCATTGGTTGGTAAGTTCACATCAGACCGCTCTATCCGCGACTACGTGAACAACATCTGGAAACTTGAAGCGGTTAACCGTTAATACTTCCAAAGTAGCCAAGGCAGTTTCTGCCTTGGCTCAATTAGCTTGTGAGCAAACGAAAGGCTTAAAGGTTTCGTTTATAAACAAGCTGCTTACAAACCGATTGTCACAAGCTAATTGATTAGTAAAAATTAAATTAACAACCCTACAAAATAGAAAGCGTCAGAACGTTTTCGGAGAGAGCGATGAAAGAACAGACCGTATTAAAACAAGTCGCAGAAATGGCAAACATTGCCGACAGTTACGTTAGTGCGTGGGGCGATGAAGCACAAGTATCAGACGAGACGATCACGTCTCTATTGGCTTCGTTGGGCTACGATACAAGCAGCGATGATGCACTGCTTAAGTCAGCAGAAAGAAAACACAAAAAAGATGTACTAGACCCAGTTCTTGTCTTGCGTGACGGTGAGCCAGTAGAAGTGGCGCTTAATCTAGGTGTAAGTGCTCGTGAAAGTGAGTTCAGCTGGCGCTTAGAAACCGAGCAAGGAGAGGTACTTGAAGGCTATCTTCAATCTCAAGTCATTCGTGACGAGCGTGCCGAGGGTGGCCCTTTAGTGTTTGCATTGCCAAGTGATTTGGCATGGGGTTATCACAAGCTCATTGTGAGCCGTAAGCGCCGTAAGAAGCCTTACGAGATGACACTGATTATTACGCCAAAAGCGTGTTTCAAGCAGTCACCAATCGAGCAAGGCAAAAAGCTTTGGGGACCCAGTGTTCAACTTTATACCCTAAGAACTCAGCATAACTGGGGTATTGGTGATTTCGGAGACCTAAAACAGCTTGTTGCGGATATCGCTTCTCGTGGTGGTGACTTCGTTGGTCTAAACCCAATTCACTCATTGTTCCCTGCGAACCCTGAAGGTGCGAGCCCATATAGCCCATCTTCTCGTCGCTGGTTGAACATCTTATACATTGATGTGAGTTCAGTTCCTGAATTTGCACTAAGTGCAGAAGCACAACAAACAGTCGGCAGCGCAGAGTTCCAACAGCGTCTACAAAAAGCGCGTGAAGCACACTGGGTAAACTACACCGAAGTGTCTGAGCTTAAGATGAGCATCTTGCCTCTGCTATTCGCAGAATTTAAGACTCGTCATCTAGACAAAAACAGCGACCGTGCACAAGCGTTCTTAGCCTTCGTAGAAGAGGGTGGCGATAGCCTGATGCATCAAGCGGCGTTTGATGCTCTACATGGTGAACTGCATGCAGAAGATTCTGGCATGTGGGGATGGCCGGTATTCCCTGAGAAGTACCGTACATTCGACAGCCCAGCGACACAGAAATACATCAAAGAGAACTTAGAAAACGTTCATCTGTACATGTACCTGCAATGGCTAGCAGATTGCCAGATCAACGATGCACAGTCTCTTGCAGAAGAGAAGGGCATGGCTGTTGGCCTGTACCGTGACTTAGCGGTAGGTGTTGCAGATTCAGGCAGCGAGACTTGGGCTGACGAAGGCAACCTAGTGATGGATGCGAGCATTGGTGCTCCACCTGATATTCTTGGTCCTTTGGGTCAGAACTGGGGTCTACCTCCGTTAAACCCAGAAGTGCTTCAAGAAACAAGCTACGACGCATACATCAAGCTACTTCGTGCGAACATGAAGCACTGTGGTGCACTGCGTATCGACCACGTTTTAGGTCTACTGCGCTTGTGGTGGATTCCAAAGGGTGAGAACGCAACTAAGGGCGCGTACATCTACTACCCAGTACAAGATATGCTGTCTATTCTGGCGCTTGAATCTCACCGTTACCAATGTAGCGTTATCGGTGAAGATTTAGGAACGGTACCGGATGAGATTGTCGACATCCTTGCAGATGCTGGCGTGCACTCTTACAAAGTGTTCTTCTTCGAAACATCAGAAGATGACGGTGGTTTCATCTCACCAAAACACTACGCATCACAATCGATGGCGGCACTGTGTACTCACGATATGCCAACGCTTCGTGGCTTCTGGCACTGTGATGACCTGAAAATGGGCCAAGAGATTGGCTTATACCCAGATGCAGAACAATTAGAAACCTTGTTCGATGACCGCCTAGAGTGCAAGCAAGGTATCTTAGATTCAGTAGCATGGCATGGTTTCCTACCAGAAGGTGTGGGCCGCGATGCGAGCCAAGTACCGATGGACTCTTACCTTGCTGAGGCACTTCAACTGCACGTAGCGGCTGGTGGTTCAACACTACTGAGCGTTCAGCTAGAAGATTGGCTAGAGATGGACAAGCCAGTAAACATTCCTGGCACGGTTGATGAATACCCTAACTGGCGTCGTAAACTATCAATGAACTTGGACGAAATATTTGCTCACGAAGGCGTTAATCGTATCGCTTCTAAGCTGACTGACGTTCGAGAAAAAGCCGGTAAGTAATGACGTGAGTGACTTGAAATTAGGTGGTTTTTTGCTTACGCCGTACGAAACTACAACCTCGGTCACTCAATAATGAATGCTCATCTGGTAGAATAAACCGTCGTTATATTGCCCGCACTAATAGCGGGCATTTTTGTATTATGTTTTTTGGATGTTTGGTTAGGGAGAAACGTTTTGGAACTAAGTTCGATTTCAAAGCAAAAACAAATATATACCCAACTATCACAGGCTTGTTTCACAGACCCATTCGCGTTTTTAGGGCCATACCTACCTTCTGAGCAAGGTGCATTACGTGTGTGGATTCCTGGGGCAGATAAAGTCGAGTTGATTGTTGGAAAGGAACCTCGTATTGAGTTAGCGCGAGAGGGTGAAAGTGGTTTCATTCTTAAGCAAGAGAGAGACTTACGTTTTACTCACTATAAGCTTGCGGTTGATTGGGCTGGCGTAGAACAGATCATCGATGATCCTTACCAGTACCACGATCTATATGCGAGTTATGAAGATCTTCATACACCGAAAGATATGTATCATCACATGGGGGCTCAGTTTATTACGCTAGAGCGTGATGGACAGACGATTTCAGGTACGCGTTTCTTGGTGTACGCACCGCATGCAACTGCGGCAAGCTTGGTGGGTAACTTCAACGCTTGGGATGGTCGCCGCCACCCAATGCAACGCCTAGATTACGGTATGTGGGGCTTATTCATTCCTGAACTGGAAGAAGGCGCTCAATACAAGTTTGAATTAAAAGGACCAAATGGCGAAGGCTTACCACACAAAGCTGACCCATGGGGTTTCTACTCTGAGCAATACCCATCGTTCTCATCTGTAACTTACGATCACGCTCGTTACCAGTGGCAAGATACTCAATGGCAAAATCGCCCGGTAACGCAAAAGCGCAAAGAAGCGCTTTCGTTCTATGAATTGCATGCAGGTTCTTGGAAGCGTAACGCTGAAGGTGAATTCTTAAATTATCGCGAGCTTGCGGCAGAGCTGATCCCATACCTAACGGATCTTGGCTACACGCACGTTGAACTAATGCCAGTTTCAGAACATCCATTCTACGGTTCTTGGGGCTATCAGCCTGTTGGTCTTTTTGCACCGACTAGCCGTTTTGGCTCTCCAGATGATTTCAAATACTTCGTCGATCAATGTCACCAAGCGGGTCTTGGCGTTGTTCTGGACTGGGTTCCTGCTCACTTCCCAAGTGATGATCACGGCCTAGCAAACTTCGATGGTACGCCATTGTTCCATGATCCAGATCCACGTCGTGGTTGGCATCAAGACTGGAACTCGTACATTTACGATTTAGGCAAAGAGCATGTTCGTCGTTTCTTAGTTTCTAATGCACTGTACTGGTTCGAGCAATTCCACATTGATGGCATCCGTGTTGATGCGGTTGCTTCGATGTTGTACCTCGACTATTCGCGTAGCCATGACCAATGGATCCCGAATGCGGATGGCGGCAACGAAAACTACGACGCTATCGCAACCCTTAAGTGGATGAACGAAGAAGTGTATAAACACTTTCCGAATGCGATGACGATTGCTGAAGAATCAACGGCTTTCCCTGGTGTTTCAGCACCGACTTTTATGGGCGGCTTAGGCTTTGGCTTTAAGTGGAACATGGGTTGGATGCACGACAGCTTGTCTTACATTCAAGAAGACCCAATCAACCGTAAATATCACCACGATACGATTACCTTCCCACTGGTTTACGCACACAGTGAGAATTATGTATTGTCTCTGTCTCACGATGAGGTGGTTTACGGTAAAGGTTCTATCCACAACAAGATGCCTGGTGATGAATGGCAGCAAACGGCAAACCTACGTGCTTATATGGGTTACATGTATGCGCAACCAGGTAAGAAGCTGAACTTCATGGGTGCAGAATTTGGTCAGACGGCTGAATGGAACCATGACGACCAGCTGCAATGGTTTTTGCTGGATTACGAGCGTCATCAAGGTGTTCAGCGTTTAACGAAAGACCTGAACAATCTGTACCGCTCTGAAGCTGCAATGCACGATCTTGATTTTGATCCGAAAGGCTTTGAATGGCGTCTACAGGACTCTGCTGAAGCGAGCATTCTTGCGCACGAGCGTATCAGTGAGTCTGGTGAGCGTGTATTAATTGTCTCTAACTTTACGCCAGTGCCTCACGAGCATTTCCGCTTAGGTGTTCCTGCAAAAGGTGAGTACTCATTGCTGTTGAATACAGACTCTGTGGACTACGCAGGCAGCGGTTTTGAAGTGAAGCTGACTGCTGAGATTGAATCAGTAGAAAGCGAAGGGCTAGACACTTCGATTGAGCTACGCTTACCGCCGTTATCGACCGTTTTTTACAAGCTAAATTAGGTCTATAAGTTGAGCAAGCCATCGCTGCTCACTTTTCTTAAAATCTAAAAAGGGAACCCTAGGGTTCCCTTTTTCTATTGCAGTAAGTTGGTTAACGTTACTTGAAATTGGTGAGATAGAACATTGAGCGTCCGACTACCATTTCAAGGATTCGAACTGAGTCGTTGCCAAAACTATCCAACATCTTTTCACGAAATTCGCCGTTCGAGCTGAGATTAAATTGTTCAGGATTCTTTATTTGCGAAGCATGGAAGAACATCAATTTAATCACGTATCGAAACTGATCATTATCTAGAGCGGCTTGCCAGGACTGGATAAACAACGCTTCGGATGAAAAGTCTAGACTGTCTATAACGATCGATAACATGTGTCCGTGAAGTACTGAACGAATAGCGCGTGTCGACGGATAATAGCCCTGAAGCGTCGTTAAACTAATGCCAATTTCTTGAGCAATCCTTGCATAAGTTAGTGCTTCATGTCCTTCAGCCAGAAAAAGGTTTAGTACGATTTCATCGTAGTGTTTTTGGTTTTCTAGTTTCTGTACTTGAGTAATTCGAGCCATTACAAATCTCTATTGAGTGTAACATTCTGTAAACAACATATATTAAGAGTTTCTTATAGATATCTCAAACGCTAGAGGTAAAAAAGCGTTAGTTTATCGTCAAAAGTCGATAGCTATAGCTCGTTCGCTTGAATTTTGACCAGGCTTTGAGTCCATACAAAAACACCGCCCTATTGAGCGGTGTGTTATTTAAAGTCTTTGTTTATCTTTGCTAATTCAGATGACTAGAACGGATACCAAAATAACTGCGGCTCTAGAATGCGTTTCGCAATGGCTAACACCACGATAAAAGCGATGACACTTAAACAAACAAAATCGATACGTTTCAAAGGTGCATAGCTATACCAAGTGCGTGCTTTGTGTCGACCAAAACCTCGTAATGTCATTGCGTTAGAGATCTCGTCTGCGCGGTCCAAGCTAGAGAAAATGAGCGGGCCTAGAACCTTAGCTACATTTTTGATTCGAGTAATTAGGGGCGCTTTCTTTGAGAGCTCTACACCACGAGCTTGCTGTGCATGCATGATATTGATGAAGTCTTTTTTAACTTCTGGCAAGTAACGCAGTGTTAAGCTGACCGCATAGGCGATCTTGTAGGGAACACCGATACGGTTGAGGCTCGCTGCAAACTCAGTTGGATGCGTTGTGAAGACAAAAATCAACGCTATCGGGAACATGCTCATGTATTTGAGCGTCACAGTAACCAAGTAAAACAGAGTCTCTTGGCTCAACGAGTAGTTACCCGGCAATGTCAGCAATAAGGTTTCGCTGCCGATGAGCTCAGTACCTTGCTGTGGAGCCAGTAGGTACATGAACAGAGCATTTAGGCTTAATACACTCGCCGTTCCTAATAACAAAGGCTTGTACACGCGTACAGGCACATTGGTCAGCTTTAGCAGGTATAAACCAGTCACAATAAGCAGTGCAATCAATCTTAGGTCGAACGTAGTTAAGACCACGGTTACCCAAGCTAAGAAGAGCGCAAATTTGGTGATGCCGTTAAGTGCATGAAGCGGTGATTTTGTATCAATGTAATTGATGCCGAATTTTACTTTTGATGCGTTCATTGAGCGCTTCTCTCGTAGTCGATGAAGTACTGCATAAACGCATTGGTGTCGTCGATTTTCATCATAGTCGCGAGTTCATAAATGCTGGTGGTACAAAGATTTGCACGTTCTAGAAGTGATGGCTGACTGAATACTTCCGTCATCGCGGCATTGGCAATCAGCTTGCTGTCAGCAATGACAATTGAGCGTGTGGTGTACTCTAGAACAAGGTGCATGTCGTGTGAAATGATCACGACGGTGATACCTAACTCGCGGTTAAGCTTTTGGATAAACGCCAGCATTGAGGTGTAGTTGCGGTAATCTTGACCCGCTGTTGGTTCATCCAAGATCAGAAGCTCTGGCTCCAGCACCAAAATAGAAGCGATGGTTACTCGTTTTTTCTGACCGTAGCTCAGTGCTTCGATCGGCCAGTGGCGGAACTTACTCAGCCCACACAACTCAAGAGCATGCTCTACTTTTTCTGTGATCAGCTCTTCTGCAATGTTGCGGTTACGAAGACCAAAAGCAATCTCATCAAAAATCATATGATGCGAGATCATATGATTTGGGTTCTGCATCACGACACCGACTTTCTGGCTTCTTTCAAAGATAGAAAGCTCAGATAGGTCTTCACCATTTAGATAGGAAGAGCCTGAATCGGCATCGATCACACCCATGATGAGTTTAGTGATGGTAGATTTGCCTGAACCGTTTTTGCCTAAGATTGAAACGAACTCACCCTTACCAATCTTAAAGCTGACATCTTCGAGAGCGTTCTTTTCACCATCGTAAGAGTAAGTCAGGCCGTGGACCTCAAGCAAAGGTTGGTACTGCTTCTCGGCAACTGGAGTCGGGCGCTCTGCAAACCAAGCCTGAACCGCAGGGCGGAATCTTTTGTAATCGAGAGCTTTGAGGTTTGATAGCTTATCTTCACTGGTCAAAGGTGCTTTCGCTGCCTTCAGAGCAGATAAATAAAGTGGTTCACGAATACCGTGTGTTTCAAGCAGTTCAGAAGCTAAGATTTCATCGGGTGTCATGTCCGCGACAATTTCACCGCGCTCCATCAAGATCACTCGATCGATATCGCGATGTAGTACATCTTCAAGGCGATGCTCGATGATGACTATAGTCTTGTTGGTTTCTTTATGCAGTTGGTCGATGATTTCGATAGTCGCTTTACCCGTTTTCGGGTCAAGGCTAGCCAAAGGTTCATCAAACAACAGGATGTCAACGTCATCAACTAAGATGCCCGCTAATGACACGCGTTGTTTCTGGCCGCCGGATAAATCATGTGGCGAGCGATCAAGCATATCTGCTAAGTCGACCATTTTTGCTGTCGACTTAACCAGAGGGTACATATCAATGTTCGACACTAACTGATTTTCCAGTGCGAATGCGATGTCTTCGCCAATACTCAAACCGACAAATTGGCTATCAGTATCTTGTAATACTGTGCCAACCTGCTCGGTATAGTCGTGCATAGAAAAATCAGAAATGTTCTTACCGTTGATCTCTAGAGAGCCAGTCACCTCACCTTTGATAGCATGAGGAATCAGACCGTTAAGGCATTGACCTAGGGTAGATTTACCACTACCGCTTGGTCCAATAATGACGATTTTCTCTCCTTTCTCTATCCTTAGATTGATATTTTTTAGCGTCGGTTTATCCAGCGACTCATATCTAAAAGAGAAGTTCGAAAATGCTATAGTCATTATCGCTTATGCCTCAGTCAGGTTACGGCTTTGTTTGTTGCGTTTAGCGACTGATTTTAGGATCAGTAAGCCAACAACAGCGATCAGAACGGTGTTACCCGCAGCAATGATAGAGAGTTGAGTGAAGACTTTAGTAAACGGTTCTGCATAAAGGATGGTATCTAGGAATGCAGAGCAGCCGTAACCAACCACATTACCGGCAAGGGCAAGTACCACAAACAGCGCGAAGTCCTTCATAGGCAACTCACCTTGCTGAAGGCGGTTCTTGGTCAATATCGGGAATAAGCCGATAACCATGCCTACGATACCTGAGCCTAAAACCCAAGTTAACCACACACCCCAGCCTGCGAACAGATCCGTTACCCAGTGACCGATAAAGCCAACTAAGAAGCCAACAATAGGGCCGAACAAAACAGAAAACAGTGCTAGAACTGCCATTGCTGGTTTCAATGTCGTGTTAGCAAACACTGGGACACCAAACATAGGTAAACCACCAATGCCGTACAGTGCCGCGCCAATGGCAATAACGACCACTGTTTTAGCTGAAAAGTTCATAGATAACCTCGAATACTGAAAGATAAAGCTTAATAAAGAACGAATATTCACCATTATTAATATGCGTCTCAATGAGAACGTTTTTTGGGCAAATATAAAAAATAAGGCGCGCATTATACAGCAGAACGCTTCCATAAGGGAAGGTAAGTGTCTAGATGTCTAAAATTCCATCTGAACACTTAAATATCGTGTAAAAAGCGCAATTTTACGGTTAATCAAGCAACAAAAAAGCCAGAGCGAGTCTGGCTTTTCATGCGTCTTAACAATGTGTTAAGCGGGTTCGTCACATATCTACGACCGTTTAGTGGTCTAGGTATAGTTAGTGGTCCAGATATAGATAGTTTTGCCAACTCTTCATGCGAATAAGGACCTTGCGCATGATTGAAACGTGGGTGAAGCTGTCAGAATAAACGGCAACTTCAACCGCGGTACCCATAGGTAAATGGTAGTCAGACAGGTCATCAGTGATGGTCATTTTAGCAAATACGCGTCCATTAGTACGAAGTGCATTGGTACCAATAAGTGTCCCGCGCGCTTGAATTTGACTCTCACCAATAGCTGGGATTATTTCATCAATGCGTCCTTTGAAAATCTTGCCTGGTAGTGCTCTGAATAAAAATTCAGCTTCGAAACCAGGATGCAGTCGTTGCAATGAGTTTTGTCTGAATGCTGCGATGTAGTATTTTTCTTCCGTATGGACAAATGTCATCACAGGAGCAAGAGGTAGCGGTACAGCCATTACGCCTGGACGCAGTGCTAGTTGTGTAACATATCCATCCGTTGGTGCTCTCACGACCGTTTGGTCAAGGTTGAATTGAGCCTTACGTAAGTCTGCAAGTAATCCTGCCACTGCGGT
Organism: Vibrio sp. 10N.286.52.F8; assembly: GCF_041468745.1. Lineage (NCBI taxonomy): Bacteria > Pseudomonadati > Pseudomonadota > Gammaproteobacteria > Vibrionales > Vibrionaceae > Vibrio > Vibrio sp. 10N.286.52.F8. Next base: position 25,331 of record NZ_JBFRJF010000021.1, on the reverse strand, counting down.
GTTCTCGCCACCAATTTCAGAATTTAGAGCGATCTGAGCTTGTTGTTGACTTGCTTCTGCTACTTTTACTGCTGCTTCCGATGCCTTATAAGCTTGTCTACGAGTATCCAATTGTTGTTCGGTAAACGCACCACTTTCAAAGCCACGCTTATAACGAGAAAATTCGCGTTGCGCTTTGTCTCTTTCTGCAATCGCTTTGATTTTAGCAGCTTCAGCTTCAGCAACTTGAGATTCAAGCCCAAGTGCTCCTTGGCTTGCTTCTTTTACTTTCGCTTCGAGCTTAGCGACTTCTGCTTCAAAAGGGATAGGGTCAATTTTAAAGAGGATGTCTCCTTTCTTTAAAGGAGAATTCGCCTCAACAGGAACCTCAATGACTTTACCTCTAACGCCTGAAACAATTGGAGTCGTTGAGTAAACTTGGTTGCCAAGTTGTGTGAAAGGATGGTTGTAGTTCATTAATAGGATCAATGTTCCTACGATGACCACACCACCGAGCACTGCGGTAGGCACTGTCCATTTGTTTAGTGGGATATTAAATACTTTGAAAATAGTGATACAAAGTGCCGCGTAGGTCATTATCAGTAGTAAATCCATTACTTAGCCTCCTGATCTTGAACGTTGTTTGACTCTTTTTTTGTGCTGCTTTGTTTAGTATTTGCTTGTTTGAGCTGTGCGATCTCTTCTTGAAGGGTGCTAACTTGATCGATTAAAACATCCACTCGGTGATGAATATCGTGCTGCTCTTCTTCGAGTTTTTCGAAGCCCCAGCCTCGGTCTTTCCGCCATAATGTTGCCCAAATCCATAGAAAGGGCCAAATTGTGTGCAAAGTGAATAGGCTAACCCAGCCTGAGACGTGAATTGCGTCTTGGTGAGGATGATTACGTTCTTTGGCTATTTCATAAGGGATATCGTGAATAACGATGATGCCGTAAAAGATGACTAGAGCAACGAAAATGAGTAAGCCGAGTGCAAAGTAGTCTAAAAACATAACAGATCCTTGTAATGTTAGATGTTAGTTATAAATATAGTACGCTATCATCCAAGTAATTGTTATAAAAATGATTTGCTGAGTTATAAATGATGAGTGTTCGCTTCTAATGTGAGCAAAATTATTGACGAATCTTATAAAATCTCATCGCGTTTGAAGAGGCTATTTCGGCTTTCTGGTTGGTATTTTAGCTGAAATGATGACAGCTACGATTCTAAATGACGTGCACAACCACAAAGGATAAACACGGATGTATATAGGTGAATTGGCGGCTATTGGTGCTGCGATTGTGTGGGCGTGTGCGACATGGATTTATGGACAGTTTGGTCATCGCTTCTCTGCGATGCAATTGAACATTGTTAAGGGTGTAGTGGCGTCAGGGATGATGTTGCTGGTGATGCCTCTTATTCCGATGCCGGAGTTTGAACTGAGTACCAACCATTTTCTGATATTGGCAATTTCAGGTGTGATTGGCATTGCGATTGGAGATAGCGCCTATTTTGCGGCGTTGAAAAGAATCGGTGCCAATAAGACGCTGTTACTGGAATCTTTAGCCCCGCCTCTTTCTGGTGTGCTGGCATTAATGTTCCTGGGCGCTGTATTGACAGTGCAAAGTTGGCTCGGTGTCGTGATTACAACACTAGCGGTGACCTTCGTTGTCTTCCAGCCATCAAAATCGGCGAGCGGTGAATCGAATAACAAAGCGCAGTGGGGTGGCATTGGTTATGGGCTTGTGGCGAGTGTCTGTCAGGCATCTGGTGTGGTTATTTCTCATTACGCGTTAGTGGCGGGTGATATTCCACCATTGTTAGGTGCTTTGATTCGCCTGACGATTGGCGTGTTTGCTGTGATGCTGATTATCCCTTTCGTTGAAAAGAAGCCGTATTCATCGATAAAAAGAGATTTATGGGAAATGACCAAGCTCGATAAACTGTGGTTATTAGGAGCAATCTTTGTCGGGACGTTTCTCGCTCTATGGCTTCAACAAGTGGCGTTGAAGAATGCTAACCCTGCGATTGCACAAACGTTGATAGCGACCAGCCCGGTCTTTATTTTGGTGATTTATGCGCTGAAAGGGGAGAAGGTGTCAAAGCAAAGTATCATAGGCACACTTGCCGCCCTTGCTGGTATTTCTCTGTTCTTTTATCAATAAGCAGTTGGCCTAAGCTACAGAGCTATATGCCACTACTCTGTACACACTTGATTACGGCCGTTGGCTTTAGCTCGGTATAGCGCTTTATCCGCACGGTAGAAGGTGCGTTGAGTATTCTCTCCGTCACGATGCAAAGTGATACCAATACTCACGGTCAAACCACGCTCCCCAAGTATTTCATGCCATCCAAATTGGAAGATGCGCTCTCGATAATTTTCAGAGTGCATTTCTGCCTTCGGAAGATCAGTGTTCTCTAGAATGACGAGGAACTCTTCTCCACCAAATCTGACACATGACGCGCCTCTAAACTTAAAGTATGAACGTAGCTCTTGAGACACACTAACAATCGCTTTATCGCCCACTAAGTGACTCAGTTCATCATTGATAGACTTGAAGTGGTCAATATCAATAACCATCAGCGCGAAAGAGGTATCGTGCAGCAGCATGTCTTTCAGTTTCACATCTAACCAGCGGCGGTTGTGCAACCCTGTTAATGGATCTGTGAATACGTCTTGTTGAAGCTGAGCCACCGCATTCTTGTGTTGTTCGGTTGTCTCTTTGAGCTCTTTGTTCTCTTGTTCAGAGAGAATGAGTTTGAGTTGTAACTCAAAACGAGACAGTCGGCGTAGCTGGCTTGCACCGAGTTCACTGATCGGGATCTGCTTCATCAGATCGGTTTCAATTCGGTAGCCTTTTTTCTCATAGCTTAGCGCTTCTTGAAAACGCCCTTGATTCATACACACATCACTCAGCGAATCGTAGAATCGTTTTGCAAGTACTGGCGACGAGTAGGCTTTCACGCGTTTGTCTGTGCTCGACAAAATCATGCTCGCGTAGTCTTGCTTGCCGGTTGCACTTAGGCAATGTGCGAGCTCTAGACGAGTCATGGTTGCAAGCCAGCTTGCTTGAGTGCTGTTGGCTGGGTATTGAACCTTAGACAGACAGCGTAGCGCTTCATGGTGTTTTTTCTTAGCGCGCAGCACCTTTGCTTGGTAAAGCAGTATTTGAGCTGTGAGCAACTTGTCACTGACCAAAATACTCAGTTCTTCGCACTCATTCAGTAAATCGCTGGCTGCTGTAATGCGATTGAGTAGAAGTAGGCTTGCTACCATATGCAGCTTGAATTTGAGGCGAAGTGAGCGACTGCTTATCGCATGGTCTATGCTGCTGATTTTTTGGTAGTAACGAAGTGCTCTGTTGTGATCGCCATAGGAATCACACAGGTTGCCCATGCCTAAAATAGCTAATACATACTCATCGATATGACCGTGTTCAACCGCGATAGTCGATGAACTGACGAATTCATTGAGTGCTGAGGTGTAATCACCAGTTTCAACTAAGCGGTCACTTAAACTGGTTTTGACTGTCAGAATATCTTCGATATCGGCAGGAAGGTGGAGCAGATCGAGTGCTCGTCTCAACTCTTCGATACTGGTTTGATTTTGTTGTAACTCGGCACGGTATTCAGAGCTAATGATATAGCAGTGCGCTTGCTCTGTTTGCGTTGTCGAAACGTGCTGACGAATGTGGTTCCAGAAGATGATCGCTTCTTCACCTGATACTGATGAAGGGTCTAAACCGGCGTCTGTGATCTTGCTTAATAGAGTTTCCATTATTCTATTACCTCAGCATCGTCTTCTTCTAATTGTTCAAGCGTGAACGGGAACGTCAAAATATCATTGAGGCTGACGGTCGGTTTCGAACCCTTTAGTCCTTTTCTATGCCATGGATAGATATCAAGCATGGTGCTGAGAGTTTGGAAGGTTTGCTCTGCGGCTTCGCCTTTTTCGGAAAGCATAAGGGCCACACGTTCAGAACTTAGCCTTGCGATGAAGTCATTCTGGTTACATAAAGCATGAGCAATCTCGGTACAGACATCTAAGTAATCAGTATCGACATGATGGAACATAATGATGCTGTGGTTTGAACGTTTAAGCTCTGTCTTGAACAGCACCAACTTTTCCCACCAAAAGGTTTCAGAGACAACGTAAGAGAGGTGCTTTTCAGGATCGTACTCGTGCTGACCGCGAATACGATTAATCAGTTTTCGTGCTCTCTGTTCAAGTTGGCGTTTTGAACTGCGTGCTTTGTCCAAACCGACACGTGTCGTTTGCTCTTTGAGCATGCCGATAGAATATTGACGGTACTTTTTAAAGGCGACGAGCGCGGCTTGGAAGTCTTGGTTTTCTTCCGCCACCAAGGATTGTTGGTAACAGATTTGGCTCAGCAACTCGCCATTATCGAACTCGTTTGCGGATTGTTCTGCGAGCCTCAGTAATTCCGCCGCTTGTTCTGGTCTTTTTCTCAGGAGCTCCAATCTAGCTCGGCTGATGTATGAGTGCGCCTTCATCCAAACTAGGTTGTGTTCAACTGCCAGATTGTGCGCTTTGGCCGTGGCGCGCTCCGCGTCATCTAAGCGTTCAAGACCAAGTAGGGCAAGGCCTCGAAAGTCCCATACCTCTGCATGCCAAGTGTTATCTTTATGGTCTTTTAATGCTTCTTCTGCACCGTCCAATACCGACAGCATTTCAACATAGTTGTTGAGCAGGTAGTAATCCCACGCAAGCAGTATTCTGGCTTTACCCTCTAACCAACCAATGCGGCTGTTGTTAGCAACTTTAACGGCAAGCTGGTGGGTAGAACGTGCAAGTTTATATTCGTGGGTCATCCGCCAAATATTGCCAAGGCCAATGAGGCATTCAATTTGAATTTCGACTTCATCAACCAACGCGGACTGCTCCAAAGCATTGATCCAGAACTGTTGGGCGGAATAGTACTTGGCTTGTCCCCAGAACTGGAGCGCGTGTAAATGGAGGATTTCAGGGAGAAAAAGGTCGGTATCTAATCGGCTTTGGCGCTTGTAGGCTTCCTTGATGTATTTTAAACCTTTTTGGTAATCCATCAGGTTCCAGTTACATCTTGCCATTAACATTAATGACTGGATGGCACCCTCTTCAAACAGAACTTGCTCTGATCGGACTAGGCACTGTTGGGCAATCTCTAGGATCACCGATGGCTCAGAGTCGACACGAGTTTTGAGTTTTTCTAATTCTGTTTCAAGAAGGTACTGATTTTTGTCCAAGACTTACATCCATGATTATCGAACATATTGATAACACAATCATTATAAGAGTGTAATTTGAGATAAGCACCAATTATCTTTCGTAGAGCGTCAAAGGAACATCGATCTTTTCTAATTATGGGTGTTACCTCATGTTGTCGCTTTAAAATCAATGAGTTCCCGAATAATTACCTAGAGGCTTTGTTGCTATGAAAGTAGTTGCTTTAGAGTTAATGGCAGCTCCCCTACGCCTAAGCGTTGTGCTGCCGTGAGCCCTTGCTTATCTTGGTAGCACAGATTGTGCCAAGCTCTAAATATGTCGAGCAATGGAAGAATGCCCCCAGGACGAAGCTTACGTCTGGGCTCATTAATAAAGCTATCAAATAACAACTGAAAGCGCTGTTGATAGAACTTAGTTTGTTGAATTGAGGCTGTGTTAAACCACTGTTTTGGTTCTGGATTGTTACCGGTTAGGTAGCAGATACCTTTCTGGTTATCACCCTGATTGGCAATAGCCCAGCGATCTCGCCACCAACTCATGTGAACGATGTCGATCTTTTCAAAACTTTGGTCGTCTTGCCAGCCTGAATCTTCTTCGACATACATGAGGTCAATATTTTGACTCTGAATGCGCGGCAAACATACACTTAAAGCGGCAGATCTTAGTAATGGATCTTGTGGCATATAGATGGCGACATGCTTGTCTTCGTTACACATATCCAACACATGTAAGAAGTGAGCATAAGAGGTATAAGGCGGTCGAATGAGAGCGCCTTTTGAAGGGTAACTAAATGTGGTGAGGTTACCCATAGGGTCCTCAACGTTACCTCTCGCAAGAATCACTTGGTACTGCTGTTCAATGCGCTCTTTTAGTTTGTCAGAGGGCTGAGGCAGTTCGAGATTTGCTTCTGAAGAGTGCTCTTTGGATACAAATCGTGCCACATCATCATAAGGGTTATGGTCGACGTTTCCTGATGGTTCTTCATTTTGAGAGTAGTTAACGTGTTGGCAAAGTATATAGCCAGAATGCGCCTCGCCCGTCGCTATCCACACCACACCGTTGTTACTTTGTGGTTGCAGACGCTGGTAGTGAGATGCGAACTCGTAATCTTTCGCATGGTTAACCCATCGTGCATCGATCATCGCTAATTTACGACGACAACGGCTCGCGATATGGTCAACATGATCATAGAAAGTCTTTGGGTTGATCTCTAATTTTCGGCAGATTTCACGTACGGAATAGCCCATGAACAGTAAGCCCATGAGGTTCTCTTGAAATTGGAGTTTTTTATTGGATCCAGACCATTTATCAACGAAGGTTGTTTGGCAGTCTTTGCATCGATAACGCTGCCTGTCGCCACTGTAGCCGAAGGCATGATAAAGATGTTTATGGGTATGAACCGATAAGCCGAAGTTATCGCAATCATCATTACGACAAGCAGGGAGCCCGTCGCTGTGAAGTTGTCTTAGGCGATGAAGTTCGCTTAACACTTCACGATTGTTAAGTAAGGGGGGGAAAGCTCCACATTCACGACAAACCATCGCTGGACGCTTAGGGTTCGCGTGTTGCAAAACATACCGTTTTGCATCGCTCAAGCCAAAGTTGTCACACGCCAATGTTTTACAAAAGTTGAGTTGCAAACCATCCGCATCTTTTGGCAGCTTGTCGTTAGACACGATCTCCCCCTCGGGATTATTTGAGCAGCCAAGCGAGCCTGGCTGCGGGGTAACGCTTTTCAATGTATCTTTTATCAAATCGTTAGATGTTGATTGCTGTCTCTAGAGCAACTTTCATCATGTCGTTGAAAGACTTTTGACGCTCTTCAGAACTTAGTTTTTCACCACGGATGATGTGGTCAGATACTGTTAGGATAGTTAGTGCTTTAGCACCAAGGTCTGCAGCAACGCCGTAGATACCAGCCGCTTCCATATCAACACCTAGGATGCCTAGCTTTTCCATTTTTTCGAAAAGGTCAGCTTCTGGAGTGTAGAAAAGGTCTGCAGAGAATACGTTACCAACTTTAACTGGAACTTCTTGTGCACGAGCTTGGTTTACTGCTTCTTCTAGAAGACCGAAATCAGCGATAGCAGCGAAGTCGTGGTTGTTGAAACGAATGCGGTTTACTTTTGAGTCAGTAGATGCACCCATGCCGATAACAACGTCCATTAGTTTAACGTCGTCACGTACCGCGCCACAGCTACCTACACGAATAACGTTTTTCACGCCGAACTCAGCGATTAGCTCGTGTACGTAGATGCAGCATGATGGGATACCCATACCGTGGCCCATTACAGAAACTTTCTTACCTTTGTAAGTGCCTGTGTAGCCAAACATGTTGCGAACGTCACAAACTTGCTTCACGTCATCAAGGAATGTTTCTGCAATGTATTTTGCGCGAAGCGGGTCGCCCGGCATAAGTACTGTTTCTGCGAAATCACCAGCTTGAGCATTAATATGAGGTGTAGCCATGGTCGTTCTCCAAAGTTTAGACGGTAATTATAGGAACAGGATTTAATCAATTACCGATTCTGTTGAATTGAATTCGTTTTGTTGAGGCAATATTAGCGAGTTAGAACGTGGCTCCATGAGACTTTAGTCACAAAATAGGTCTGCCATTATAGTTTTATTAATATTGATAACCAAATATGTTGAAAGCGTAAAGGCAATCGATTTTGTATGGGTAAATTGCAAGTGAATGAGAAGAAAAGGCTTACATATAAACTTGTTGCCTATTAGTTTCGAGACAACAATACGTTGTAGAGACGTTTGATCAGAGATAATCTAAACTTTGATAAAAGACAAACCAAGGATTTGTATGTCGTATTGCGTTAACTCGACGCCTTTGCAGTCAATGAAAACACGACTCCACAGGGCGGCGTCGCTTGTTGTAAGAACTACTTTGCTTGCCAGCGGGATAGCTTCATCGTGGGTGTCTGCTGCAACCTTTGAATTGCCACCAACGGAAAGCCGCATTGTGGGCAGAATCCAGCAGCATGAAGTGGCGGCGGGCGAAACCTTGGCCATCATTGCCAAGCAATACGATATTGGTTTTCTCTCTTTAATGGCAGCCAACAAAGGGGTGGATCCTTTTCTTCCCGCGGAAGGCTATGTGTTAAGCATTCCAAGCCGCTTGATTTTGCCTGACACCCCAAGAAAGGGGATTGTCATCAATCTTGCTGAGTTAAGGTTGTATTACTTTGAGCCTGAGAAAAATCAGGTGCATGTTTTCCCTGTCGGCATCGGTCGAGTGGGGCGTGATACTCCCGAGATGATCACCAAGATAAGCCAAAAAAGACCGAATCCAACATGGACGCCACCAAATTCAATCCGCAACGAGTATCTTGAAAAGGGCATTGAATTACCGAGAGTGGTTCCTGCCGGGCCGGAAAATCCATTGGGAGAGTACGCTTTGAGGCTTGCTTATGGCGCTGGCGACTATTTGATCCATGGTACAAACAAAGATTTCGGGATAGGTTTACGAGTTAGCTCTGGTTGTATCCGAATGGAACCTAAAGACATTGAGTGGCTGTTTGAGCAAGTGAACCGTGGTGAACAGGTCACCATTATCAATGAGCCGATTAAGGTGTCATTAGAGCCTGATAGAAGTGTGTTTGTAGAAGCGCACGAGCCATTAACTCGAAGTGATGGTTCAAAGAAATCATTACAGATCCCTGTGGAACTAAAATGGTGGCTTGAAGACGCAGAACTGCCAAATTCAAAGGCGAAAGCGGTTATCTTTGCTCAAAACGGCGTACCTGTAGAGATAGCACCACCTGTGATTGAGTTTTAATTCGATTGCCTCTTCTGCAACAAGGGGCGGTTTTATCTTGTTTACTCGCATTAGTGTCACCCAAAAAAAGCACCACATCCGATAAGAAGTGGTGCTGTCTATATACTGCTTTTTGCGACTTATTTAATCTACAGCTTAATCGCGATTAGATCTCAAACTACTTAGTGTAAGACTCAGCGATGTTGTCGATGCGTTCGTTAGCACGATCCGCTTCTTCTTTCGCTGCCATAGCGGCTGCTTCTGCTTCTTGAGCCTTCATTTCTGCGGCTGCTTTGTCACTCTTAAGTGCTTCAACTTCGCTTGTAAGTTGAGCCACTTGGTTAGTTAGTTGATCCATTTCTGACACTGCAGCTTCTTCTGGTTCTGAAGAACAACCGGCTAAAATGAAAACTGATGCTGCAGCTGCGATTAACGTCTTATTCATAAGAACTCCTTGCTTATTTATCATCAAAAGATGCGCTATACATTCTTTATCATATAGTCGCTTCATTAATGATTGTAGCGACTAATTTTTTAACTGCAAAAACAATAACTAAAGAAATTGCTAAATTTTTGAGGTAATTAGCTAAGTATCACGTTGTGTCTCATTTATGAGATGAAGGATTTAGAGACGACTTGAAGGTGTTTTTGGAGAGCTATCCCTTTGCTAGCAATGCATACGTTGTTCTAGCTAAAGATAGATAAAGGGATAAATTTACTGTGATCTCTATCCTTATAAAGTACTTTCGCGGTATCATGTCACGTTAAATTAATTTTATTCAATACCATCATGACTGGAGAGTCCTTTGCACTTTAAAGATTTAGGCTTAGATAACCGCTTACTGAAGAACTTAAAACATTACGACTTCAAGAAGGCGACAGAGATCCAATCAAAAGCGATCCCTGTTGCTATTGCTGGTAAGGATCTATTGGCTTCATCAAAAACGGGATCAGGAAAAACATTGGCGTTTGTGTTGCCAATGATACATAAAGCATTAAAAACAAAAGCGTTTTCTGCTAAAGATCCTCGTGGTGTAATTTTGGCTCCTACTCGTGAGCTAGCGAAGCAAGTTTACGGCGAACTGCGTAGCATGCTTGGTGGTCTGTCTTATGAAGCGGCGCTTATCTTAGGTGGTGAGAACTTTAACGACCAAGTTAAAGCACTGCGTAAGTACCCTCGTTTTATCGTTGCGACTCCAGGCCGTCTTGCTGACCACCTAGAACATCGTTCATTGTTCCTAGATGGTGTTGAAACGCTAATCCTTGATGAAGCGGACCGTATGCTTGATCTGGGTTTCGCTCCAGAACTTCGTCGCATTGCCAATGCAGCTAAACACCGTCGTCGTCAAACGTTGATGTTCTCTGCAACGTTAGATCACGCTGAAGTAAATGGCATTGCAAATGAAATGCTAAACGCACCTAAGCGTATCTCTGTTGGTGTTTCTAACGAGCAACACTTAGATATCACACAGAAATTCTACTTATGTGATCACCTAGATCACAAAGAAGCGATTTTAGACCGTGTACTGGAAGAAGCTGAATACCGTCAGGTAATGATCTTCACAGCAACACGCGCTGATACTGACCGTTTAACAGATAAGTTGAACGAGAAGAAGCTTAAAGCGGTAGCACTGAGTGGTAACCTAAACCAAACGCAACGTAATGCTATTATGAGCCAGTTCGAGCGTGCGGTTTACAAGATCTTGGTAACTACCGATGTTGCTTCACGTGGTATTGATATTCCAAACGTGAGCCACGTTATCAACTTTGATATGCCTAAGCATACGGAAGAGTACGTGCACCGTGTAGGTCGTACTGGCCGTGCGGGTAACAAAGGCGATGCGATTTCTTTGGTTGGTCCAAAAGACTGGGACAGCTTCAAGCGTGTTGAACTTTACCTTCAACAAGATTTGACCTTCTCTGTACTTGAAGGCCTAAAAGGTAAATTCAAAGGCATTAAGCCACGTAAACCTGCGTTTGCTAAAGGCGGTCCTGCTAAGAAGAAGACCAACACTCAAGCGAAGAAAACGCCGAAGAAACCAGTTAAGCGCGATAAGAGCTTCCACCAAAATGTGGCCGTGGGTGATACCGTGTTTATCCCTAAGAAGAAAGTCGCACCAAAAGTGGACGACGAGTAATCACCAGCCAGTTTTAAAGCGTTTGCTAGTAAAACTGACATTAATAAAAACCGCCAATATTAGGCGGTTTTTTTGTATCTCGACCTTGGCTCAGCCATTACTTTTCGATATTTAGTTAGAAATTGAACGTCGAGAACGAATACGCCAAGATGTGGTCGGCAATGTATTTGTGTGTGGCGGTGGTTGGGTGCGTCACGCCCCAGAATACATAACTGTCTGAACCATAGGTCGCACAATCATTAGTTAAGCTGTGGCTTCTTAAATAGTCCGCGGCTGAGCTTCGATTGATATTAAGACAAGCATCACTCGCGTTTCGAAAGCCATGTTGTTCTGGGTTATCGGTAATGCTGGCGAACAACGCACTTGCATCGAACAACACCACGTTTTTCCCTATACCTTGGTAATACTCGGCTTGAGCTTTGATGAACTGGTTGAATTCTAAGATCTTGCCACGAACTTTTATTATCTCTTGTTCGGTAGAGTATTTGAATTGAGGGGCTTTGGTTGCATCGGGTAAGGTGAACAGCAGGATATTGTTCGCACCAGATTCTGTTAAGCGGATCAGCGCGCTGCTAAAGTCAGCCTTTACATCGGCGACTTCTCGGTTGTAATTCATGAAGTCATTGAGGCCAAACTCTAAAGTAAACAGTGAGTTTTCCGGACGATAGTTTTTGGCGACTTTCATGTAGGTCAGATAAGAGGTGACTTGATCATATACACCAGTCAATGCCACGTATTGGTTGGTACCTGCGGCGCCACCCACAGCCCAGTTATACAGAGGGACATCTTTCGCTTTTGCTAAATACTCCGTCCAGACTAAACCATTCGAAAAGTGCCCTAAAAACCACGAATCTGCGTTCGGAAAAAACCATTGTGAGCCATTAAATAGATTACCAGTGTCGGACAGGCTATCACCAAAGGTGACAATACGATTGATGCTATTGGCCTGGAACGCGTTATCGTTGGTCCAGATGGAGTGGTTGTAAGAGAAGCGATTATCTGCGGCAAAGTAGGTGATGTCAGCGGCGTCATGTTGGATGTCGAGCGTCTGTTCGCAACGCTGTTTGATTTCAGATTGAGGCGCATCACTGTAGAACATGTTTTTGAAAGAAACAGAAGACCACCAATATCCGTTGATCGTGTAGTAATCACCACTCTCTTTCTTTGCCCACTTCCAGTCGGTGGCTAGGGAATCATGAGAGGCATCGGTTCGATACCAACATCTAACATATGAATAGGTCTCTGAGCCTTGTGCACTGAGTACTTGTGCAGATGTAATTGATTCAGGTGTTGGTATTGAGTCTTCAGCGGCATAAGCGCCAAAAGGCAGGGCTAACGTGAGTATTAAAGCCGTATTTTTCATCACTGTATTCTCTTTTATATTTAGATGAGCCAAACAGAAACGCTGTTGCTTGTTGCTTGTTTCTTGATAAGTGGATAAGTAAATAACTGGTACGACCTATATCTAAAATCAATAATTAGCGTCAATATATTCAGGGTTGTGGTGTGTCGTTAATGGAATAAGCCTCAAGTTATCAATGAGTTTTTGGTTGAAAAATACCTGTTTCCAAACGGTTATTTGTCGAATAATTTTGGTTTATTGAGAATGTTGAATTGATATTTGAGTCGGGATATTGAAAGAACAATCTCATCAACCTTAGTTAAATGTTAATTTAATCAATTGCTTATGTTTTGTTCTCCTGATTCTGTTTGCCTGATGTTCATCGCACCTGTTTAATTCAAGTTCGCCATCACAAATATGAAGTCGTTACTTTCTGTTTTATAAAATCATCATCTACGGTTCTTTTACTCATCAGAGGTCTAATCTGTTTAAGGAAAGAGCATTGAAAAAGATATTAATTTGGACGATAGCCTGCCTATCCAGTTTTGGCGTATATGCCGGAACGAGCGCATCAGCATTAGAAGCCAGCGGATACACTGAAACGAAATACCCCATTATGTTGGTACATGGTCTGTTTGGTTTCGATACATTAGCGGGCGTTGACTATTTCTATGGCGTACCTGAATCCCTAACCAAAGATGGCGCGAACGTATATGTCGCTCAGGTCTCTGCAACCAACAGTTCAGAGGTCCGTGGTGAACAGTTACTCAGCCAAGTTGAAACGCTGTTAGCTGCAACAGGAGCAAGTAAGGTGAATCTGGTTGGTCATAGCCACGGTGGGCCTACGGCTCGTTATGTTGCGTCAGTTCGACCTGATCTTGTTGCTTCAGTGACCAGTATTGGCGGTGTGCATAAAGGTTCTAAGGTCGCTGATCTCGTTCGAGGGAACGTATCTGAAGGCTCTGTCATAGAAGGTATCGCGGTTAAATTAGCAGGTGGATTAACGACACTGATTAACCTTTTATCTGGTGGAACGGATCTCGACCAAGACGGCCTCGCTTCTCTTGAAGCATTGACCACAGAAGGCTCGCTAGCCTTCAACCAGTTTTACCCTGAGGGCGTTCCGACGTCTGAGTGTGGCGATGGTGAGTGGCAAGCAAGTAACGGCGTTTATTACTATTCATGGACAGGGTCTTCCACTTTTACCAACCTTCTTGATCCTACCGACGGAGCGATGACAATCCTAGGCTTAGCCTTCAACGAACCTAATGATGGCTTAGTAGGAGCATGCAGCGCGCATTTGGGCAAAGTGATTGGTGATGATTACAAAATGAACCACCTAGATGAGATTAATGGGTTATTGGGAATTCACCACTTGTTTGAGACAGATCCTGTAACTCTATATCGTCAGCATGCCAATCGATTGAAGTTGGCTGGCTTGTAGTCTGCAAAGCCGTTTAACAAGAAAACAAGGGAAGTATGATGAAAAAGACCGCCATTTTGTCGATAACCACGATAGCCCTGATGAGCACAGCGGCGGTCTTTTTATATCTAAATAATCAAGATACACATACTGACGACGAACAACGCGTCTCCTCATTGAAAGTCACCTCTCAGCAAGATACCGACATCGATAACGCATCAGCAAAAGACATGATGGAATATTTCGTGTCAGGTAATACAGAATTAACCCTTGAAGATATTCGAGACAACGTGGCGAAACACCACGAACAATCATCAACAACCGTGGTTGATGAAGCACTGTTTGCCAAATATCTTGAGTATAAGTCGGCACTGACATCGTTGGACGTGCAGTTCGGTACCACATCCATTTCCGCTGATGATCTACGTGCACTCAATCAAGCGCTCCTTGACCTCCAAGCTCAGTTTTTCAGTGAGAGCGAGATAAGTATTCTGTTTACGCACGACAACAGAATGAGAGAAATCGCCTTAGAAAAGTTACTTCTGAAACAGGAGGGATTAGAGGATGAAGAATACCAACAAAGACTCGAATCCTATCTATCTGAGCAACCTGATTATGTTCAGTCGAGTCACCAGAATCAGGTGTTACTCCAACAGCTCTCTAGCTCTGAAGGTCTCGATGAACAGGGTAAATACTTAAAGAGAAGCGAACTTGTCGGTGAAGAAGCAACCCAGAGACTTGAAGCACTTGATAAACAAAGAGCGGCCTTTGAAGACTCGTTAGAGGTCTACTTCGCAGAACGAAATGATGTCTTGAAAGATTCATTCCTATCAAAAACCGAACAACAAGAGAAGATTGCGCAACTTAGGACTGAACATTTCCTACCAGAACAGCTTAGAAGGGTAGAAGCGATTGAAAGAATTCGAGCGGCTGAATCTCGTCAGTAGTGTCTAAAAGCGAAAAACCAGCCATGATGGCTGGCTTTTTGTTTATCGGCGAGTTCTAAAGAGCATACAGCCTGAATCTGTTTGCCTTGAACTTCGTACCTTGAAGCCTATACCTTAAAGTAATCCAACTGCTGCTTCTGCTGTTCTGCTAGGTTAGAAAGCTCGTGGCTTGCTGCAGCGGCTTGAGTAATGCCTGTAACGTTTTGGCTTACTAGGCTGTAGATGTTTGAGATGTTACGGTTGATGTCTGAGGTTACTTGGCTTTGCTCTTCGGCGGCAGAGGCAACCTGAGTGTTAATCTCAGTCATGTCCGTTACCGAGTTAGCAATGCCTGAAAGCGCCGCGCTTACTTCACCTGCAAGAGTTTGGTTGTGTTCCAGCATAGATAATGAGCTGCTCATGCTTTCATTCGCGTTACCGGATTGAACCTGCAAACCTTCTATGATGGTTTGGATCTCTTTGGTTGAATCTTGTGTACGTGCCGCTAGCATTCGAACTTCATCAGCAACCACTGCGAAACCACGACCGCTTTCACCTGCACGAGCGGCTTCGATTGCTGCGTTAAGCGCCAGCAGGTTAGTTTGTTCAGAGATACTTTGAATTACCTCAATCACTTTACCAATCTGTTCAGAGTGCTCTTTTAGCGTGCCCACAACATTTGCGGCTTCGCTTAGCTGAATCGCCATCTGTTCGTTAGCTTTGTTGCTTTCATTAAACAAGCTCATGCTGTGTGTCGCCATTTCGTCAGCTTGCTTAGACGCTGAGTCGGCTTGTACTGCGTTCTCATTAACGTGTGCTGCTGTGCTTTCCAATTGGTTCACAGCAGAAGCAACTTGCTCCACCTCTTGCTTCTCTTGGTCTGAGTTAACGCTGGACTGTGTCATTACAGCCGCTAGCTCTGTCGACGCAGAAGCCACTTCGATACTGATTCGAGACAGCGAGCTTACCGTGTCACGCAGCTGTTCAACAGACTGGTTTACGTCTTGCGCTAGGCGTGAGATTTCGTTGTCGCCATACTCTTCTGCTTTAACTAACAAGTTACCTTTTGCTACTTCCCGCATCGTTTCTTGAATGTTGCTGATCGGCTTAACAATGATACCAGCCAGCGTCCAACTGATAATTAGAGCTACAGACAGGATCACCAACAGTGCAATGGTCGCAGTAGTCAGCGTGCTAGCGTGTTGCTGGCCGTTGATGTCGACCTCTTGAGTGGCAAGCAAGTTCAGCTTTTTAGACAGAGTATTGATCGCTTGCACCATTTCATTACCCGCATGTCGGTATTGGTCGATTGCGATCTGGTAGCGGTTTTCAAAATCTGAAGATAGTGATGCATCGCCGTGTTTCGCTCTTAATAGCGGAAGCATGGTGGTACGAGAAAAATCGACATAGTGATTCATCGCTTTGTTCATCGCGGCCACTTCATCTTGCATGCCTGGCACTGTGTCTAATGAATTCAGTAGGCGAGTATTCTGATCGCGTTTTTGGTTTAGTGTTTCAACCAGTGTTTTTACGTCATCAGCATTGAATAGACTGTAAATCGCTTTGATACGCATGCCATAGCTGTTGTCGACGATTTCGCTGAGTTCTTCTTTATGTAAGATTAATTGGTCGGTTGCTACTGACACATCTTTGAATGCACTTTCTAGCTTTTCACCACCGATAATGACACCGGCTAAAAGTAAAACGACGGAAAATAATACGGGTATAAGAATTTGTATTTTGATTGATAAGCCACTGAGAAGTTGGCGCATGTAATGTCCTTTTTTGAATAAAATAAATAGATGAGAATTATTATTATTAGAATTAATTGGCGATTCTAACTAATGAGACTGACAATTCAATCAATAAAGGCTTTGATTTCGTTATATGCGATAGGTATTTGATATGGATGGTTGTTTATTGTTCGAAATGGCGATAAAGGTGCATCTTTTTATCCATCGTCTTAGGGCCACTTCATTGATAAATAGAGAAATATATTGGTTAGTATTCGATATAAATAGGGAAGGAAATCTAGCTTTTTGGTGCTCAAACGATGGTGAGACCTGCATTCACTAACTGCATCTGATGGGGGCGCGACTATCAATTCATCGAGTAGGAGAGAAATTAGCCATTAATTTGTAGTTGTCATATAGGCTTCAATTAAGTGAAACACAACTGTCACATTCGGATTCTAAAGTAGGCCTCGTTCAAGCAAAACATTACGGCAATAACGCCACTAAAGGAAATTTGTGATGAAAAAGACAGTTATCGGTGCAATCGCACTACTAGGCGCTCTAACAGTGAATACAGCTTCAGCTAAAGAAACTATCTCTGTAGTTGGCTCTAACAGTGCTTCTCCACTGGTTGAAGTTTTTGCAGAAACCTACATGAATAAAGGCGAACCAGTGTTCATCGAAATTCAAGCACCAGGTTCTTCTGCAGGCATCAAAGCAGCAAAAAATGGAAGTGCTGACCTTGGTATCTCTTCTCGTGACCTAAAAGAAGAAGAGAAAACAGCTGACCTGAAAGAGCTAGTTATCGCTCGTGACGGGATCGCAGTTGTTGTAAACCCAAATAACGAAGTATCTGCTCTTACAGCTGAGCAAATCACTTCAATCTACAAAGGCGATATCACTAACTGGAAAGATGTTGGCGGTGCTGATAAGCCAATCGTAGCAATCACTCGTGATACTGCATCTGGTACACGTGGCGCATTCGAAGACATCATGAAGCTTAAGAAGAAGATTGGCGATAAGAAAGTATCGGCTATCTCTCAACGTGCACAAGTTGCAAACGGTAATGGCGCACTTAAAGTTTCTGTAGCAAGCAACCCATACGCTATCGGCTTTATCTCTCTAGGTACAGTTGACGAATCTGTTCAAGCTCTAACTATCGACGGCGCTGCTGCGACTGTAGACAACGTTAAGAACGGTTCTTACAAAGTTGCTCGCCCATTCCTAGTTCTTTACAAAGCCGGTGCTCCAACAGCTGAAACTCAACAATTCCTAGACTGGATGGTTGCAGATGAAGCTCAAGCTATCGCTGGTAAGAAAGGCTACATCACAGTTAACTAATCTTAACTGACTCAATCTTAATTATTGCTCAGCCTGCTTTAGGCTGAGCCTTTTCTTTCAACTTTGTTTATTTCGAGCTCTTATTGAGCCACAAAGTTTGAGATTTTATATATGACCATCGCAAATAGTGAAAAGCTTATGAATACTGAAGCGACTCAAATCAACAAGCCAAGTCTACGTGCTAAGAAGCGCATTGACTGGAGAGAAAGAATCTTCCACGGCTTGTTCTTATCGAGTGCTATAATCGGCATCGTATCACTAGCCGTTATCGCTTACTTTATCGTTGCAGAGAGTATCCCTGCATTCCAAGAGGCCGGTGTTTCTGGCATCGTTCTGGGTGTTGACTGGTTACCTCCAGCTCTATTCGGTGTTGCAACTATGATTGTTGCATCGATTGTTTCGACACTTGGAGCTGTAGTTGTTGGTGTACCAGTTGGTGTATTAACCGCTATTTTTATTGCTGAGATTGCTCCAAAGCGTCTTGCCGATATTATTCGACCTGCAGTTGAGCTTCTAGCGGGTATCCCGTCGGTAGTTTACGGCTTCTTCGGTCTAGTAATTATCGTTCCAATGATTCAGAACATTTTCCAAGTACCAGCGGGTAACACTATCTTCGCGGGTATCATTGTTCTGGGTATCATGATTCTTCCTACCGTTATTACGGTTTCTGAAACTTCGATCCGCGCTGTACCTCGTACGTACAAAGAAGGTTCACTTGCACTGGGTGCTTCGAAAATCTACACGATTTTTAAGTTACTCGTTCCTGCTGCACGTTCAGGCATTATGACGGGTGTGATTCTGGGTATCGGTCGTGCACTTGGCGAAACGATGGCAATCATCATGGTGATGGGTAATGCGCCAGCAATGCCAGAAGGTATTTTGGATTCGGCTCGTACTTTAACCGCAAACATTGCTATTGAAATGTCTTACGCAAGTGGTATTCACGCGAGTGCACTGTACGCAACCGGCGTTGTGCTTCTGGTATTCATCATGATGTTGAATGGTGCTCTACTTTATCTTAACCGTGAAAAAGCGAAGTAGGCGAGGATAAGTAATATGGATCGCGTAAAACTAAAACAAGCACGTCAAACCAAAGATAACATCCTAAAAGGTTTTATCTGGGCAGCTGCAGCTGTAACCGTTGGTTTCTTATTCTGGATTATTTGGTACATCCTATCGAACGGTCTGCAATATGTAGATTGGAACTTCATCACTGACGATTACACTCGTACTGGTGAAGAGCGTGGTATTTTTCCAATGATCATTGCCACGATCTACATGGTAATTGCATCGATTGCGGTAGCCGCACCACTAGGCATCATGACGGCGATATACTTAACTGAATATGCGAAAGTAGGTAGCCGATTGGTGAAAGTGATTCGATTCTGTACTGAGTCGCTAGCTGGTATCCCATCGATCATCTTTGGTCTGTTCGGTATGACCTTCTTTGTTTCGATTCTTGGTCTTGGCTTCTCGATTCTGTCGGGTGCACTAACGCTAAGTATCCTGATTCTTCCTGTAATCATTCGTACTACAGAAGAAGCATTGATGGCAGTGCCACAAACTTACCGCGAAGGCTCATACGGCCTTGGCGCTTCAAAAATCTACACTATCTGGCGTTTGATCTTACCAAGCGCAATGCCAGGTATCTTAACTTCGGTCATTCTTAGTATTGGTCGTGTAATTGGCGAATCAGCACCTGTATTTTTAACAGCAGGTATGGTGGCACGTGTTCCTGAGTCGGTATTCGATTCTGGCCGTACACTAACGGTTCACCTATATAAGCTGACAACAGAGCTATTTACTATCGATGAGTGGAACCAAGCCTACGGCACGGCGACAGTCCTAATCGTACTGGTTCTCTTGATCAACATGGTTACAAAACTGATTGCGAGACGCTTCAACACGGCAACTTACTAAGCTCATTAGCTGGCTCATAAATAAAGCGAGCCCCCGTGATAAAGAAAGCATCAAGTTAGACACGAATTTAAGAATTTAGAGATTACGAACATGAATAAATTTGATATTGAGAACCTAGATCTGTTTTACGGCGACAACCAAGCGCTTAAATCTATCAACCTGCCAATTCCAACTCGCCAGGTTACTGCTCTGATTGGCCCGTCTGGCTGTGGTAAATCAACACTATTGCGTTGTTTGAACCGCATGAATGACCTAATTGAAGGCGTTACGATTAAGGGTAAGCTGGATATGGATGGCACTGACATCTACGGTAATATCGATGTCGCTGACCTACGTATCCGCGTAGGCATGGTATTCCAAAAGCCAAACCCGTTCCCAATGAGCATCTACGAGAACGTGGCATACGGCCTACGTGCTCAAGGTATCAAAGACAAAAAACACATCGATGAAGTGGTTGAGCGCTCGCTACGCAGTGCTGCACTGTGGGATGAAGTAAAAGACCGTCTTAAAGCGCATGCATTTGGTCTGTCTGGTGGTCAACAACAGCGTCTATGTATCGCACGTACCATTGCAATGGAACCAGATGTAATCCTGATGGATGAACCAACATCGGCTCTAGACCCAATCGCGACACACAAGATTGAAGAATTGATGGAAGATCTGAAGAAAGACTTCACTATCGTTATCGTAACGCACTCAATGCAGCAAGCGCGTCGTATCTCAGACCGCACGGCTTTCTTCCTAATGGGAGAGCTTGTAGAGCATAACGAAACCAGCGTTATCTTCAGTGAACCAAAAGATGATCGTACTAAAGGTTACGTAAACGGTGACTTCGGTTAATCGACGATTTACGTGTGGTAATTAAGCGATTAGATACCTTTACACACTAACTGAAACGCAGGTTAGATAATCGAATAGAACAACAGAATTATCACTATAACTATAAGCGATGGAAGTTTTGCCCCACTATAGGTGGGGCTTTTTTATGTGTCTAAAAAATCCCCAATGTCGATGTGATTTTGGGCAGAGAATCCCATTTTTGTCGTCCTTCTCATGCTTGTGATAATGTTAAAGGTGAAACTGCGACCCGCTTAACATCTCATTTTTACTTACATTGATTGCATATCAAGCCTTCTGTATTTTTGCTTTATTCTTAATCGCCAATGGAAGGAAGCTGTGCCTGTTAAAGCCTTTGCAAAACAAATATCTGCGACACGCGACCATCGTCTGTTGGCTGAGTCTCTTTTTGACTATCTGGTTAAGGTACTTACTCCAAAAGGGATAGGAATATTTGCTGAACCGACGCCGGAGAGCGACGCATTACCGCTTTTTTCTTATGGCGACCTAACCTCATTGGCGAGCTACCCCTCTACATTTTGGCCGTGGGTCTCACAGTTTGATACCGCAGACGGGGTTTTGCCAATGGCTATCAACACCTGCAAGTGGGAACACATGAAAGTGCTTGGTGGGGAGTCGTTTATCATGATGCTCGACAACGCACCTGCCTCCAGAACTTATTTAATTGTTCAAAATTGTAATGCTGAGAAGGTTAATCAAACCTTTGACCAAGATCTTGATGTGTTACAGCTCGCGGCTGCCCGTTGGCAATGTATTCGTGCCGAAAAGAACGCGGCGCTAGAAATCAAACACAGAGACACACGTGAAGCTCAATACTTAGATGAGATAAAGTTACGTGAGCTGTTTGTAGAGAACATGAAGCTGGTTCATCAGGTCGCGCTTGAGCTTTCTAACCCTGAGTCACTCGATGCTTTGTATAAAGCATCGGTTGAGGCTGTGCGAGACAGGTTAGGGTTTGATCGTGCGATCTTCATGTTGCTTGATATGAAAAAGCGTTGTTTCAGCGGCACTTATGGCACTGACGAAGCGGGTAAAACCAACAGTGAACACCACACTCAATACGATTTGCACCAACTTGAAGCGGAATACATTGAAGCGCTGTCTGATAACCATACTAATCTAGTCATCATCGATAATGCGCCCCTGTATACAGAAGGTAAGGTGGTCGGGCAGGGGTGGAATGGCATGCTTATCTTGCGTGAAGGCGACAAACCTGTCGGCTGGATCGCCATGGATAACTACATTCATCGCTCACCGATTACTAACTATCAAAAGCAGATGCTTGAGTCTTTTGGCTCTTTGCTTTCTCAAATCTATATTCGCAAGCGCCAAGAGCAGAACATACGTATGTTGCACTCGAGTATGGTTGAGCTGTCTCGATGCGATAGCGTCAGTGAAGTCTGTAAGTCCGCGGTTAGTTTTGCGATTCAACATCTAGGTATCGATCGACTGGCTGTTTTCCTAACAGACAAAAAGTGCAGTTACATGCAAGGTACTTGGGGCACTGACATCAAAGGCGATATTGTCGATGAGTCCTATTATCGCTCTGAGCTGGTGGAACGTGACATTGTAGCCGCAGCTCGTGCTTGCCCTAATCAAGTTGCCTTTGAAGAATCAGTTCCTATCTATCACGATTTCAATATTGTGGGAGTCGGTTGGACGGCAATGACCATGCTCACCACCAATACGGGTGAGCCGATTGCGTTTATCGCTGCTGATAACCTATTAACTCGCAGTCCTTTAACCTCACAGCTTCGTGAGGTAATACGTATCTTTGCTTCGAGCCTTGCTGAGGTGCTGCAAAGAACCATGGCTCAAGAAGAACTGAAAAAGCTCAATGAAACATTGGAGCAAGAAGTCAGTAAGCGTACCCAAGAGCTAGAGTTGGCGAATGAGCAATTGGATATCATTTCTAAGCTAGATCCTCTTACGCGCCTTGGAAACCGCCGTATGTTGTCGCAGGTTCTAGAAGACTTGAACGGTGACGATCAAGGTGCCTTTGCCTTACAGAACGAAATTACATTTGGCTTGATTCTTGTCGACCTCGACCACTTTGGTTTGTACAACAGTGTCTATGGTCATACTGAAGGGGATGCGGCTCTGAGGACGGTAGGTGAGATACTGAATGCCCATGTTCACAATGATAAAGAAACCTTCTGCCGGATTGGCGGAGAGGAGTTTATGTTGTTGATGATTGGCACGAATCACTCAGAGACAAAGCAACGTGCAGAGTCGATTAGAAAATGCATTGAAGAGGCAAAAATCCTCCATTGTGAAAGTAGTACCAGCCCATATTTAACGGCATCCGTTGGCTATGCCTCGATAACGTCTGATCAGCATCAGTTCGATTTTGATTTGTTGTATGGCAAGGCAGATAAAGCCTTGTATCAAGCCAAAGACTCGGGGCGAAATCGAATTGTTTCTGCCTTAAAACGTAAAAAAGTCACAGCCTCTCTTTCTTAAAATAAAGGCCGTTGATCTCAAGATGATCAACGGCCTTTGTGTTTTACTGTTCTTGATGAACAGCGTCGACTAAAGATTTTCTAGCGAACTATTATGCTTTTTACTCGCAACTCTCTTGGGCTTCTTCACCGTTTTGATTGCCAGCTCAGGGCTCCATGTTTGGGCTGGTGAACCGGCTTCACCATAAAGGCTTTGGTTTAGCTTGGTGAGTTCGGCTTCAACGGTTTGTAACGTCTCATCACTTAGATCTGTATTTTCAGATTTCCATTGCTCAAATAAGGTTCTGGTCATCACGCCATCTTTCGTTCTTAGAGCTTCAATAAGCGCTTCTGCGGTATCTGATTGACGTTCAACAGTGTGTGTTGGTTTTGTCGTTACACCGCGGCGTGACCAGAAGTAGAATGCCAATGCTGAGCTGATTAGCCACAAAGCTGCAAATAGGGCGGTGAGATAAGGCCAGAATCCTGGGCTATCGACGTTAATCACTGTTGGTGCTGTTTGTTGGAGCGGCGCGCTAGCAACAGGAGGTGTGCTTGATACAACACGATCACTTGCTGTTACTGTTAGCTCTAGGCCCTGAGCTTTACTGGTTTGTTCTGATTGGGCATCAGTATTGAACCAAGCTTGGGAAACATCCGGAAGTGAGATGTTTCCTGCCTCTTTTGGGATTAGAACCTGTTTATGCACCACCACCGCATCGCCGGACTGTGTTGTGCCAAATTGCGGTTTTTCTTCATAAACACGAACCGATTTAGGGTAGGTGATATTCAGTTTTGGTAGTTGGTGCTGCGTTAAGTTACTCGCCGTCATGGTAATAGTACGAGTTAAAGAATCCCCCGCTTCTATTTCGATGGCTTGCTTGTCGCCTTCTAATCCATTGGTACTGGTTAATTCGTTACCTTGGCTATCCGACCATTGCTGTATCAATTTGAAGTTTGATGTTGGTAACCACTCACCCTTGTAGCCTTTTGGCACATCCTTTACGGTGACATCTAAGGTTTCAACGGGTGTGTCGAGTTGGAACAAACGTGTTGTACTAGAGTTATTGGTTGAGTAGACAACAGCTCCTGTTAGCTTCGGCCCGTTCAGCTTAAATTGACCTGCTTTTTGTGACGAGATACGGAATGACTGTTGAACTACCGTCACCTCCTTTCCATTGAGAACGTCTTGAAATTGCTTCGATTCACCAATAGGTTCCACATCTAAGCCCGGCGAGCTCGGTGGCGCTATTTTAGGATCTTGCAGCCTTCTTGGGTCAGCTTTGATGATGAGTTTTACATCAAGCTCAGCCACTTCTTCTGGGTACAGCGAGTTCTTGCTGAGATTAAGCTGGAACTCTGCCATATCATGTTGAGTTGGAGCGGCTTTGTTAATTGCAACATTGATGGTGATAGGCTTGGTTTTTGCCCCTTCAATATCAAAACTCGGGATTTGCAACTTACCCAAACGCAGTGGAGCAAGGCTAATGTTCCATTCACTTGATACCGAACGGCTGCCATTGACGATTCGCATCGACGACCCAAAGTTTGGTGTGCCAACATAGAAATCCTGCTGGAGCGCTGTTAGATCTAGAGCATCAGAGGAGACCTTTTCATCGGTTGCAACTCTAAGAAGGAACACTTCATCTTTGGTGACACTGTTATGTGAAACGCTCGCCACGGCGTTTGCAGCCAATACTGAGAAGGACGAGAAAGCTCCCAACAACAATGTTAGGAGTACGGATAAAAATGGCTTGTTTAAAAATCGCATGGTTACCACTTTTTGTTCTGGTTGTTAGGAGCACTTTTTTGTCGTGCTTGTAAAATCATTTGCGCTTTAAGCAGTTGGCTCGGGTCACGGGCGCTTTCTACTTGCTCAAGTTTTCGCATGTCAGGGTCGCTCGACAGAGGTTGATCTGAGGTTTGTGCTACAGCTTGCTGACTACTTTGCTCACCATCTTCTTTTGAAGCTTGTTGTGCGCTAGCACTTTGAGGTGTAGCGCCTTCTTGGTCACTCTGTTTCGGCTGATCACTGTTACTTTGTTGCGTGGCTTGCTTGTCGTCTTGTTTAGACTTTTCAGAGTCAGAGTGATTTTCAGGTTGGCCTTGAGATGAGTTTTGGTCTTGGCTACCGCGTTGATCTTGGTTACTGCTTTGATCTTGCGACTTGCCACTGGAGCTTTGTTGTTGATCCTGAGAGCTTTGCGAAGAATCATTTTGCTGACCTTGCTGACCT
>NZ_JBFRJF010000020.1:0-1462 GCF_041468745.1 Vibrio sp. 10N.286.52.F8 | reverse complement strand
GGCGTCGAGCGGCGGACGGGTGAGTAATGCCTAGGAAATTGCCTTGATGTGGGGGATAACCATTGGAAACGATGGCTAATACCGCATAATGCCTACGGGCCAAAGAGGGGGACCTTCGGGCCTCTCGCGTCAAGATATGCCTAGGTGGGATTAGCTAGTTGGTGAGGTAATGGCTCACCAAGGCGACGATCCCTAGCTGGTCTGAGAGGATGATCAGCCACACTGGAACTGAGACACGGTCCAGACTCCTACGGGAGGCAGCAGTGGGGAATATTGCACAATGGGCGAAAGCCTGATGCAGCCATGCCGCGTGTATGAAGAAGGCCTTCGGGTTGTAAAGTACTTTCAGTTGTGAGGAAGGGGGTAGTGTTAATAGCGCTATCTCTTGACGTTAGCAACAGAAGAAGCACCGGCTAACTCCGTGCCAGCAGCCGCGGTAATACGGAGGGTGCGAGCGTTAATCGGAATTACTGGGCGTAAAGCGCATGCAGGTGGTTCATTAAGTCAGATGTGAAAGCCCGGGGCTCAACCTCGGAACTGCATTTGAAACTGGTGAACTAGAGTACTGTAGAGGGGGGTAGAATTTCAGGTGTAGCGGTGAAATGCGTAGAGATCTGAAGGAATACCAGTGGCGAAGGCGGCCCCCTGGACAGATACTGACACTCAGATGCGAAAGCGTGGGGAGCAAACAGGATTAGATACCCTGGTAGTCCACGCCGTAAACGATGTCTACTTGGAGGTTGTGGCCTTGAGCCGTGGCTTTCGGAGCTAACGCGTTAAGTAGACCGCCTGGGGAGTACGGTCGCAAGATTAAAACTCAAATGAATTGACGGGGGCCCGCACAAGCGGTGGAGCATGTGGTTTAATTCGATGCAACGCGAAGAACCTTACCTACTCTTGACATCCAGAGAAGCCAGCGGAGACGCAGGTGTGCCTTCGGGAACTCTGAGACAGGTGCTGCATGGCTGTCGTCAGCTCGTGTTGTGAAATGTTGGGTTAAGTCCCGCAACGAGCGCAACCCTTATCCTTGTTTGCCAGCGAGTAATGTCGGGAACTCCAGGGAGACTGCCGGTGATAAACCGGAGGAAGGTGGGGACGACGTCAAGTCATCATGGCCCTTACGAGTAGGGCTACACACGTGCTACAATGGCGCATACAGAGGGCAGCAAGCTAGCGATAGTGAGCGAATCCCAAAAAGTGCGTCGTAGTCCGGATTGGAGTCTGCAACTCGACTCCATGAAGTCGGAATCGCTAGTAATCGTGAATCAGAATGTCACGGTGAATACGTTCCCGGGCCTTGTACACACCGCCCGTCACACCATGGGAGTGGGCTGCAAAAGAAGTGGGTAGTTTAACCTTTCGGGGAGGACGCTCACCACTTTGTGGTTCATGACTGGGGTGAAGTCGTAACAAGGTAGCCCTAGGGGAACCTGGGGCTGGATCACCTCCTTATACGAAGATA
>NZ_JBFRJF010000019.1:186181-281868 GCF_041468745.1 Vibrio sp. 10N.286.52.F8 | reverse complement strand
AACTCTATGCTGAGAGATGGCGCCATGTGGGATGAAAACACTGCCAAAAATTAATCATTGACGCCATAGTCGTTTGTTAAATTTAAATTTTAGAAGAGCTTATTAAAGTCAATGTCATACCCTGCTGACTTCATTTCTTTAGCTATATCTGCTTGCCAATCATTATCACTTATATAAACAACACCACTAATGTCATTGGGTAGCTCTATCGCACCTTCAACCAATGGAGCTACGTTTTTTCTGCCGAGTTTACCGATTAAGAAACCATGCTCAAATACTACATTTTGCCTAGCTCGGTGTTTCAACTCACCTGCCTCAGCTTCCGTTTTTACATTCCCCATATCATCTGGAGTGTACAAAACAATGCCAAAACCTACCTCGTTAGAATACTTGTCAATTTTCTCGATGATAGTCATTCCTTTACTTGCTTGTTCGTGAAGTATTATGGCTTCGAAACCAAGCTTTTCGATAAACCTAGCTGTTCTCTCTTTAGCTCCACCATCATGCCCATGAACAATAAAAACTTTATTCTTTGGCTTTTCAGAAGAGGATATTTCGACAGAGGGCTCCAATTCGATTTCTTGAGGATCATACTCATCGTTCTGAATGTCTAAAACAAGTGAGTCAATATATGAGATCATATTGTCCCCATCTTCACGCCAGAATCTTTGAGCATCACTTTCACCATAACGAGTAGAGAAGGCATAGTGAGTTAGTTTTACATTGAGCGTTGAACTTTCTCCAGGCATAACTTCGTCAAGAAATTGTGCAAACTTGCGCCTCCAAGCATTGAATCTATCCCTTCCATACGAACGACCGCGGGTTTGATATGCATCTAAGACCTCACCAGTTAAACGCTCTTTGAATGAATCCAACCTGTCGATTATCAAATTTTTTTCCACTGTACTCTCCTGAAATGTAACAGCTATCAGGCAGAAGAGCTTTGTATTAAAATACAGAGTTCTTCTGCCTATTTTTTATGCGCTCTATCTTAAACGACCCACCTCTTTCACAACAACGACTTATCACTCTTGATTTGTGATTGAACAAGGAAATATAGGGATTTTTCTATCTAAAAAAACTAAATGAAGAAAACTTGATAACTTGTCTGGAGAGTATTGTTAAAACAAATTTACTATTGATAATAAAGACAATATCCCCACTCCCAAAAACCCTATTATTTACTAATTTGTAATTAAGATTAAAACAGAGAAATAACGAAGTTAGCCTAGATAAATTTATTCTATCAATTCAAACAAAACGGATTTTAATAACTCCCGACCCTTCATACATTTACGATAAATAACAAATTTAGGTTTTATAAAAAAATTTGATCAATAAGGATTTTTGTAAACTTTGAATTACATACTCTAAAAATAAATCTCCCTGATAAACTTGTCATAATTCCAAATGCTCTTCCAATCTTGATTCGCAACACATGGCACAGATGTGTTGCATATAGACTTCCTATAAAGCCGTTGGGAAGAAGGAGTTTATATTAAAATCAGGAACGAAAAATGAACCAACAACGTCAATTAAGCTGGAAAATAGCAGCCATTCTAGGTACATCTTTTGGCTTTAATGCACACGCTGCAGAAATGGTCAGAGTCGATAATGATGCATTACTACAACAAAGCCTCGTCGCGCAGTCGAAGAGTGTTGCCCCACTAGAATTAGGTTTTTCTGAAGTAAAACGGGTGGTACTGCCCAATGGAAAAACCAAAGTCCGCTATCAACAAACTCACTTAGGTTTACCCGTCTTTGATACTTCGGTCGTGGCCACCCTTTCCAAGAACCAACCCACTCAGGTGTTCGGCTCCATGGCACAGGGGATCAGTGGTGACCTATCCAGCATCGCGCCAAAACTGAATCGAGAACAAGCGATTGAAGCTGCGATATCCTCTCACCGCACGTTTACTGTCGGCAAAAAGTCGATTGAAAACAAAAATGCGAAACTCATGGTGAGACTGGATGAGAACCAAACCGCGCAAGTGGTGTATCTGGTCGATTTCTTTATCGCGTCCTCAATACCAGAGCGCCCTTTCTACTTTATTGGTGCCACAACTGGCGATGTGCTCCAAAAATGGAATGGACTAAACCACGCTAAAGCATTAGGTACTGGCCCCGGTGGCAACCTCAAAACCACTCGATATGAATATGGCAGTGACTTCCCTAACTTTCCCATCGACAAAACAGACACGACTTGTAAGTTAGAAAATGAATCAGTTAAGACAGTCGATTTGAGGAACGGAACCTCTGGCAGCGCAGCCTACAGCTACAACTGTGCCGACGGAACCAACTACACCGATCATAAATACATTAACGGGGCTTACTCGCCTCTTAACGATGCGCACTATTTTGGTAATGTCGTATTCGATATGTACAAAGAGTGGATGAACACGTCGCCTTTAACTTTCCAGCTGACGATGCGCGTTCATTACGGTACCGATTATGAAAACGCCTTTTGGAATGGCTCATCCATGACATTTGGGGATGGCAAAAACACCTTTTACCCATTGGTCGATATCAACGTGAGTGCTCACGAAGTCAGCCACGGCTTCACTGAGCAAAACTCCGGCCTTGTGTACCAAAACATGTCAGGCGGTATCAATGAAGCCTTCTCCGATATTGCAGGCGAAGCGGCTGAATACTACTTACGTGGCAGTGTGGATTGGGTGGTCGGAAGCGATATATTCAAATCAGAAGGCGGCTTACGTTACTTCGATCAACCTTCAAAAGATGGTCGCTCGATTGATCACGCCTCTCAATACTACGATGGTTTGAACGTTCACTTATCTAGCGGTGTTTACAACCGCGCCTTTTACCTTTTAGCGAACAAATCGGGTTGGAATGTACGTAAGGGTTTTGAGATATTCACGGTTGCCAACCAGTTGTATTGGACGGCAAACAGTACCTTTGACGCTGGAGCTTGTGGCGTAGCGAAAGCCGCAGCCGACATGGGCTATGTGGTTGCCGATGTTGAAGATGCTTTTAACACAGTAGGCGTGAATGCGAGTTGTGGTGTCACACCTCCAACTGGCAATTTACTGACGAAAGGCACACCGATTGCGAACCTAAGCGGGAATCAATCTTCAGAGAGCTTCTACACGTTCACTGTGGATTCTGCATCCAGCGTGACGGTTTCAATGTCTGGTGGTTCGGGTGATGCCGACCTTTATGTGAAATCGGGAAGCAAGCCAACGACATCGAGTTACGATTGTCGCCCTTACCGTGCTGGAAACAATGAGCAGTGCAGTGTGAGCGCTCAGCCGGGTGTGACCTATCATGTGTTACTGCGCGGATACTCGAACTACTCTGGCCTAACGTTACGTTTAGATTGAGTTAGAGCGAGCCTCTCAAACAAGTTGTAAATCGAGAACTAGCGGTTAACCGCGAAATAAAAACCTACTCACTTTGAGTAGGTTTTTTTATGACACACCGTAGTAGCTAATAATATTGTAAGTTATTTACTGATACGTTTATTAATTTATAAATATCAAGGTTACTTAGGTATTATTTTATAAAAACAGTTTAAATTGAGATCCTGTGCTGCACAACGAAACAAAAATAACTGACTAACTTTTGAACACATTCACGTTACTGATAGGTTAATCCTTATAGGGCAAATGCTCTATTAATGATAAAAATTAAAATAAGGATTATTTATGAGACCATCTTTTCCTATCAGTATGGTGCTTGCAACGACAGTGGTTGGCTTCCAGTCTTTTGCGCAAAATATTGAGACAACTGATTCATTAGGTATTGCAGAAAGTAGCGCAGCGCAAAAGCAATCTCTGGCGTTGCAAATCAGCGAGCGTTATTCCGATCTTGAGCTCTCCTTAAAAGCTCAGATCTCAGAAAAGAACTTATCCGCGCCTGTAGATAAATTGAGCTCTACTCAGCCCTACTCTGCATTTTCAAGCCGGATGCAGAAAGCGGATCTTGGTTATCGCAAGATGAAAGGGATCAACGACTTTAGCGACTCTGTGTTAGAGGTTCGCATGGCTGATGAAGCGATGATCGAAGCTTGGAAGAATGGTGAAAACCCGCTGTTTGCATTTGAACCATCAGGCGACGATTCGAATTGGCAATACATTGAAGCGTATGACGTGTACGGACAGGTTCATGAATTAGATGTGTACCAAATGCCAGACGTCCCAGTGTTTGTGGTTGATAGTAACGGTGCTGAAGAGCTCAAAGCAGGCTTAATGGCAATGCAGGCAGAGATGCAAAAGCTGGGTACTACAACGCAAATCAATGCCAACAGTGATAAAATCAGCGTCCACAAGTCTCAACAACAGCCTTTAATGAACAAAGTTCGTCGCTCTATTTCAGAATCTGAACCTGAAGAATTGAACACCACCCAATTATCTAAGATTCGTTTGGCCATTGATAGAGAACCGTGGATCTCTGGCAAAGCTGAAATCTACGCTATTGTCACTGGGGTTAATGCAAGCCGTATAGAGCCCCAAATCGACCTCGTTGAGATGCCTTATCTGGACTACGACAAACAGACGTACTACCCGAACCAGACCGTCATCTTCTGGCCTCGCTACCGCTGGGGTGCTGCAGACATGATCTTGATGGAACACGATGATGGCACAGACTACAAAGCGCTAGCAAAACTCTTGGTTCAAGCCGCAGAAGAGATACTGAAGATGATTCCTGATCCAGAAGTTCAAGGTTATGCGATCATCCCTCAGATCACAGGCAAGATTATCGATGTAATTCCTGATGGTGTATTAGTGAATGATGATGACTTCGTGGATGTGTACTACACCTTAATGCAGAACACGCCTTATGTAGACCGTCCGGGCGCAGGCGGAAATGCTGTCGCATCGTTTGCACCAGTAACGATTTCGCCTACAGAGTAAGTCGTTTCTTATTCAGTTAGGGCTTAATCACATAAGCCCTAACTCTTCATTATCGAAGGTAAGTCAAACACAAGAGACCTACTCAGAACCTAATTACAGGGAGTAATCAAACACAATGATGTCTTCTAAAAGCGGACGAAACACATCTTTCAGCGCATCATGCTCAGGGTGCGGAAGGTAATTCTGGCGGCCTTCTTCATCGGCGAACGTCATTAACACCGAGTGGGTATAACCTTGATTCTTGTTTTCAGGGCTGTCATTTAATCCCCATTCTACTGAAGTGACCCCTTCAACCTTGTTTGGCATCGCTTCAAACAGCATCTTTAGTTTTTGAACCTCTGAAGCTTCAGCGTTTTCTTTAAACTTAATCAGTAGAATATGACGAATCATTCCCGTTTCTTTTTGAGTCATTCCTTGTCCTTTCGAGTCGTTCGCTTACTGGTTTGTAATGCTTAACCAACACCCAATAGCGATCTAAATTAGAGAACAACAAAATGCCACACGTTACACAACATGCCAAGGCTAGATCGCTAGAGTTTATAAAATACTCCACAACCCAATAACGAAAAATGCTGCACCCGAGGGCGCAGCATTTCTCATGACAATGGTAAGCACATCTTTAACGTTAATCACGACGACCTGTAAGCTGGATCGTTTGGTCTTGATCAACGTTCTTTTGGAATTGGATTCCGCCGTTAGACGCTTCATTTCTTCCTTCCAGTGTTAAGTCAGATTCAACACGCTCAGCCTTTACTTGATTACCTTCGCTTCTTGTCATGTCGATAGTCCCTGTATACGTACCGTCGGCAGCAAAAGCAGTATTCATTGAAAGAGCCATTAAGCCTAGTGCGATTAACTTTTTCATACATCACCTCATATTATTTTTAATTATTTGTTCGTTTGGTATCTGTGTTTTTGTTGGAGTAACTTTAACAATCGAACATGAACCATAGATGTGAGCTATGTGATGAGCTGCCGCCGCTCGCAAAAAGACGCACCTTTGAATCAGTGGTTATTCCAAATGTTGAAATCTACCCTGAAAAACAAACAAGCGTAGTTCAGCTTTTAACGGGTTAACTACTTAAAGGCTTAACTGCCTAACTCCCCTACCATCCAAAAAAAGAAAAGGCTCCCGAGGGAGCCTTTGATTAGGGTTCTAGTGACTATTCGCTTATGTTTTTATTTTAAAATGCTTCTTCGAGCGTTTGTTCGTTCTTTTTTTCTGTTTGTTTCTCGCTGGTCTCTACCTCTTTCAAGCGCGCAGTGAAGTGTCTTAACACCGGCGGCTCGTAGGTAAAATCGAGCCCTTTCACTTGTCCTGCATTCTCTTTCACTTTTTCGAATGCTTCGATAATGAAGTCCATGTGTGTTTGTGTGTAGGTCGCGCGAGGAATGGTAAGGCGCAACAACTCAGCAGGACATGGGTGTTGTTCACCGGTTGCTGGGTCGCGACCTTGCAGCAAAGACCCAATCTCAACCGCTCTGATACCCGCGACTTTATAGAGTTCACACGCCAAAGCATGTGCTGGGAACTGACCTGCTGGAATATGAGGAAGCAGTTTACCCGCATCCACAAACGCAGCATGACCGCCTGCTTGCTGGCACACGATGCCCATCGCTTCTAAGCCATCAACAAGGTATTGCACCTGGCCAATGCGGTACTCTAACCAATCTTGGCGCATGCCGTCATAAAGGCCAACTGCCAAACGCTCCATCGCGCCACCTTCTAAGCCGCCATAGGTTGGAAAGCCCTCTTGCACCACACACAAAGTTCGACACTCTGTGTACACATCCATGAAAGAGTCGTCTTTAAAGCACAACAAGCCGCCCATTTGTACCATGGCATCTTTCTTAGCAGACATGGCTAAGCCATCCGCGTATTTGTAGGATTCACGCGTGATCTGTTCGATTGTCCAATCTTGATAACCCACTTCTCGTTGTTGAATGAAGTAGGCATTTTCAGCGTAGCGTGCCGAGTCCATGATCACAGGAATATCGTACTTCTGAGCAATTTCATAAACGGCTTTTAGATTGGCGATAGACACTGGCTGTCCACCAGCAGAGTTACAAGTAATGGTACTCACAATGTAAGGAACATTGGCCGCGCCCGCTTCTAAGATCGCTTCTTCCAGCTTCGCCACATCGAAGTTGCCTTTGAAGTCCGCATTCACTGAGGTATCGAACGCTTCTTTGGTATAAACGTTTTTCGCCACACAGCAATTCACTTGGGTGTGACCTTGTGTTGTATCGAAGAAGTAGTTCGACAAGGCGACCATTTTGCTGCGATCGAGTCCCTTTTCCATTTCACGCTTCTTGATAAGAACAGGAATGTAGATCTGCTCTGCGCCGCGCCCTTGGTGTGTTGGAATCGTCAACTCGTAACCGAAGATATCCTTAACCGCATTCGACAATGCGTAGTAACTGCGACTACCACTGTAAGCTTCATCCCCCATTAACATCGCGGCTTGCATACGTTGGGTGATAGAACCTGTACCACTGTCTGTCAGTAAGTCGATAAACACATCATCACTATCCAGTAAGAATGGGTTCATGCCCGCGTCAACAATGGCTTGCTCACGATATGCAGAGGTTGTTCTTTTTACTGGTTCTACAACACGAATACGAAACGGTTCTGGTAGATGTTTGAAGTTTTCCATAATAGTACCTTTCTATACATTCCGATCAGGTCGAAATCTATTTTCTTTAGATGTCACGAATCCTCACCATTAATTTAATAGCTCCGCATAAAGATAGACGGAAATTAACAATGAAAATAAACAAGTTAAATAATTAGTTATTAATCAAACCTAAACAGAGGCTGAGATAATTAGCGAGAACGACAAAACAACGAATATTCTGCACGAAATAATAAGTGCGACATTCATGCGTTCAAAGGTTATCAAAGCTGCTGATAGGTAAACAAAGCACGCTGCTTTGCTAGCGCGTGACGCCAAGAGGGTACTACTCTGAAGAAAGGCGGAACGAGAGCTGGTGATCTAAGGTATACCAAGCTAACAAGGTTAGCCATGTTGTTGATTGCCATTTCAGATACATGTTCACAATATATCCCTACGTTGAAATCAAGGTGATCCGAAATTTAAATATAGTGTAATTGTTTTATAAATACAGCTTAGAAAAGTATAAATGTGATCAACATTTAGAATGATGATTAAATACGATAGCATGTTATATAAACTGTGAATCACAGTCGTTTATATACTATTAAACTAGTTCAGCGAGTTACTTAATAATATCAAATCTCTTTTAAACTCAATGCTTCCTCGAATAAGGGGCGAAGATGGCTGTTTTCTAAAAAGCTATCTTCTAGGAATCTACTGAGCTAAAAAGATAAGCTCTGATGAGGCTCAAACCTCACCAGAACCGTATTCGCAGTGAATAACTTACTTCTTCTTCACGACTTGCTTGATGGCCATTTCAGCCAGTTTTGGCGTCGCTGCTTTCAATGCACTGGGGGCAACCTTCTTACCCGCCTTGACCGCTTTATTCAGTTGGCCTTTAACCGACGTCCCTCTTTTCATGGCTTCTAAACGTTGGCGATTTCTCTGAACGTTATTTGCGTCAGCGATACGCTCGATCAACGTCTGCCTTAAAGTATCTAAACCAAACTGTACCTTTTCTGGCGCAATCGCCAGCGGTAACACGATATCGGTTTGCAGCAATATATGATTGTGTTCGAGCGCTTGAGCAATGATCTTCGCTTTGGTCGATGTTGGATTCTCTAAGTCATACGGCGGTTGCCAATCGTCTACAGGCTTTAATCTGTCTACCTGATTCACAACCGACACCACAATCGGTTTCTTGCGTGAGATGTTCTTAGGATCGTCATAGAAAGCATCAAATCTATCTTTCAATTGCTTATCCAAATCACGTGCAGACTGATTGGCTTTAAGCACCCATAGCACCACATCCGCTTGGGTCATCTCTTTCAGCATTAAGGCTTCGGTTTTAGGATTGCCATCAAGCCCCTGAAGATCAACAACGCGAACATCATTGTCGTCGACAAACGCGTTATACACCGTTGAAGTGTCGGTTGATGGCAGCACATCCACTTCTGCAACCAACTCTTGCTTGAGTGCATTGATAAGTGAAGATTTACCCGAACTGGTTTGTCCCACCAGCACGATTCGCACAGGCTCTAGCTCTGGAGCAAAGCGTTGTTCGTCGAGTTCAGAAACATCAGACACTTTAAGTGCCTCATCTTCAATGCTGAAACGTCCGCTGTAGAGGTCAATCGCCACCGCCGCAACTTCATCTAACAAGGCTTGTTTGGCGGCGTATTGCATGTCATCAACCACACCCCTTGTCATCGTTGCTGTCGCTTGTTCTCGTCCTAAATCAGAAATCACCTTGAGTGGATTCAAATACAAGTTTTTAAGGTGGTTACCCCAAATAGCCGCTTTGAAGATCTTCTGTCCTAGCTCACCGTATTTATCGTAGGCTTCGTAGCCCGCTTTGATGTAAGAAACCTTGAGATACTCAATGCCGGGGATATGCTCTCGCACTACCAATTTGTAGCGTCGGCTGACCTCTTCGAACAGCTTTAGCCCTTCAGGAATCGAAAAATCGAGTGATTTCTTATCAAACTTTTTCGCAACAAATTCAAGTACCTCTAAACCGGTTTGGTCTAGGTTACCCCACTCTATGTCGACCATTAATTGTTGGCGTACATGGTGTTTTGAATCATTCCAGATCGACAGTTCTTTTTGAGACCAATCAGCCGAAGCCTTAACCAATGCATCGTTGATATCAGCTTTTTTATGCTGTGATTCAGCTTCAGCAGTATCCTCGCCAAGGCCGCCACTCTCTTTATTCGAGAAAGGCTCTTTATTTGAAGAGCGGCTTGAAGAACGGCTAGAAATGAATAAAGGAATGGTGAACACCAAGGTACTCACGGCAATGGCAATCGACATTTCGAGTAGATAACCGTATTTGATCGCCAAGAAGACACCAAAACCCATCATGATAATGCTTGGGAAGATCGCCGAAATCAGGGCAATGCCCCAGCGTCCGCTCGATAGCACCGCCAGTAATCGAAATAGGTTTCTAATTTTCTTCATAACCCGACGCCGCCTTTCCTTTTTTCAGAGATTCTTTGTAGATCTTCTGCATCTCTTGTTCAGACACTTCTTCACCTTTGTTCTTATGATAGAAGTAAAAACAAGCCGCGCGACCTAAACCATAAGAGGTGCCGAAACTCATTGCCGCTGCAGCCACCGCACCTACCGTTTGACCATAAACTGGAATCAGCTTTATCAACTGTCGAGTGCCCAGCTTCATTCCGTATTGCAAAGCAAAGCTGCTTCCCAGAGTGCCTATCAACTCACTAAAGACTCTCTTATTCCATTCGACCCCATATTGATTGGCCAAGCTGTGAAGCATTTTGGCTTGAATCGCAGGTACCGACACCAAACCAACACCGGGAATCAGGTCACTCGCTGCGGCACTTCCTGCATACCAAAGCACTTCGTTTTCTACTTGATCAAAGTTGGCTTCTTCTTGCGTGGAATGTTCTTTGTCTTGCACCATCATTCCTATCACCGGAAGAATACTGCTCAGCTTTTCTAACAAGATGTCATAGTTGTAAACCGCTTCGCTGTTAGACATAGCGTTGTCATCCGTTTCGAAATCGACCGCTACCGATTCAAACTCTTTACCCCAAGCCTTCTCTACTTGGTTGCTGTTGAACTGAATTTGCCTTGCTCGATCTGGTTCACTGGAAGACAACACCGCCGTATGAAGCAGCAACAAGTGTTTAATCTTCTTCTGTTTCTTAATCTGTTTTAGAGCCGTAACCACAGCGGATTGTTCAGGTTCGTCGGCTTTCATTACAACGACTAACGCATTACCTGCCTGACCAATCTCTTCCAAATCCTCTTTCGCATCGTAATTCGCTTCGCTGAGTCCTCTGGTATCAAGAAACCTCATCACGGGTTTGTCTTGCGGAAACTCATACGACATCGCCGTCATGGTACAAGGCGCAAAACCATTGCCCACTTCTACAGAAGAGTCGCCCGTGACCGCTTGAATAAACGATGACTTGCCCGCCCCCGTTTTGCCCAACAGCCACAATGTAGGAAGATGCTTGCGCTGATATTCATGAGCCTGAGTCAAGTCTGGGTTCTTGCTCGGATTAATGAAGTCTTTTATTTGATCAAACATGTTTAGAGTAACGCTCACTTGATGTTGAGATTCGAGTTGATGACAAAGCAATACTGACTTATATAATCACAAATCATATTAAACTTATGTTTGTTCAGTCGCACAGGTTTACAATGCCTAAACGCTTGTTTTTATTTGCGCGCTCATTTTTATAGACGCTTTTTTATACGTACGGGTATCATCGTATTGATTCGGGTACCTAACGAACATCAACAAACACAGAGAGCTCAAAGAGAAGTATGGAACAAATTTATTTAGCTGGCGGCTGCTTGTGGGGTGTACAAGAATTTATTAAGTACGTTCCTGGTGTTATCAGCACAGAAGCAGGCCGTACTAATGGAAGCGCCCAGCCAACAGAGAACAAAACGACACAAAGCGACGGCACACAAAGCGATTACAATGGCTACGCGGAGTGCGTACAAATTGAATTTGATCCAAACATCACGTCAGTCACGATTTTGATGGAACACTTGTTTGAGATTATCGACCCTTACAGCTTGAATAAACAAGGTGTCGATGTCGGAGAGAAATACCGCACAGGTGTATACAGCACTAATGCAGAACACTTAACCGAAGCTAAGCACTATATTTCTTCAAGAGATGATGCCGACCGTATCGCTGTTGAGGTGTTGCCGTTGACCAATTATGTTGCCAGCGACGACATCCACCAGCATCACTTAAGTCACTTCCCTGAAGATCACCACTTATGTCATATCCCTTGGGATCTGCTGCATAAGTATAAATCACAGTAGTCACGACGTAAGATTGAAATGGTCACGACCTAAGATCGATAAAGCCTCAACAGACATTATCTGTTGAGGCTTTTTAAGTGTTATGGTTAGGTCAGGTCAGCTATCGTGAATTGATTTGATAACTCATGCCATTAAACCATTAACCATTAACCATTAACCATTAACCATTAGCCATTAGCCATTAACTAATAACTTACTTAGTCGTATTCTCAAGCACGTAGTCTGGACCCGCTGTTTCAGCTGTCACAACCGCAAGTTTAGACACGTCTGCGCCTTCACCTTGGTAAGCGTTAATGCCATTTTCTACAACGACTTTTGGTAGCTCAATCGAGTAGCCTTCGATCAGTTCAGAATCCGTTACTTGACCTACGTAAGTTTCGTCTGTGTAGGTTGCGCCAACTAATGGGAAGTCTTGCGTTGCACGGACACTTACAAATTCAGGTGACTGCGAGTTATCAACCACATTGTGTTTAAACGCCACATCAACACCCGCATAAATGCCTTCCACTTCTGCGTTGTTGAACAGGCTTACACGGTGACTTTGGTTGCCGTAAACAATGCCCCACTCAGTATCAACTAGAGAGTTATTCTCGATCGTGATGTTTTTCGGTGTCCACTGCTTATTAAGCTCTTTGCCTTTCACCGATTGATCTAGCTGCTCACCATTCGCTACGTCGATGATGCCCGTGTTAATAACAATGCCGCCACGTAGGTCAGCGTTGCCTTCAATCACACCATCACGACCACGAGTGTTGGCAATGTAGTTATTGCGAATCACATGATCTTCATCGTAGATACGAATGCCGCCCGTTAGGCGTTTCTCGTTACCCAGAATCATGTTGTTCTCAACTGTGTTGCCTTTACCGTGGCGCAGTGAAATAAGAGCTGCACTTTGGAAGATCGTGTTGCCTGAGATCGTGTTGTCGCCCGACTTAATCGAGATAAGCTCACGCTCACCATCCATATCGATCATTAGGTTGTTCACGAACTTAGAACTTGAATCCCACTGTGAAGATTTAGAATCACCAATACGGATCGCTTCCCAGCTGTTGCCGTTGTAACGAATCGCTTCTTTGATGTCGAATTCGTTGAACTGGTTAGGCTTTTGATCCATGAAGATGTTATTTGCGATCAGGTGGTTGTCAGCTGTGTCATCTTTTTGTACACCAATCAAAGTGCCGCGTTTTTGCTTACCTTCGAAACGGTTGTTGATGACTTTGCCGTCTTTACCCCATAGAGAAACCCAAAGGTACTTTGGATACTCAGAACGACGCTCGTCTGGCTCGTACGTGTAATCGTGGTTGAAGTAGTAGAATGTT
Organism: Vibrio sp. 10N.286.52.F8; assembly: GCF_041468745.1. Classification (NCBI taxonomy): domain Bacteria; kingdom Pseudomonadati; phylum Pseudomonadota; class Gammaproteobacteria; order Vibrionales; family Vibrionaceae; genus Vibrio; species Vibrio sp. 10N.286.52.F8. The sequence goes on along the minus strand of NZ_JBFRJF010000019.1, from coordinate 268,743 downwards.
GAGTTTTGAAGCGTATTGCCATTACCCATCATACGAACTGCGCCAAAGCGTTCGTTAGGACCGCCCTCAGTAAATACCAAGCCATCAAGCGTGATGTCATCGCCTTTCAGTTCAAACTGAATCAAACCAGTGATCCACGCAGAACCTGCTTGCTCGGCCTTGATAGTGATGTCATTCGCCGTGATCGTCACTTGACCTAAGTTCGCGTATTTACCGGCAGGGATCACCAGTTCGTCGCCATCTTTTAGGTTTTCAAATTGTGCTTTAAGCGCAGCCACTTGCTCTTCCGAAGCAACGGCTAAAGTGTCGCCATCTACCTCTGTTAAGCGGTCACTGCTCAATAGGTAACTACGGTCAATTTCGCTAACAGCAGGCGTAGCTTGTTCAGCGACACTGACTACGGGTGCTGTTTTTTCTTGTGTTGTACAGCCTGTTGCAAAAGCGAGTGTGAACGCGCTAATAATGCTTACCGATAATAGTTTTTTGTTCATCGTACATCTCACATTAAAGTTTGGATTATAAAAATGACGACCACCCGTTCAGGTGGCCGTGATGTTATTTAGGATGCGTATTAAATTAGCCTTCGGCTGGAGTCACTTCGTCTTGTTGCTCGACTTTGTCATCGACTGCTTTAACAAGTAACAGACCAACAGAGAACACAATCAAGCCACACAGAACGAATACCATGCGTCCCCACATTGGGTTTGGCAGTACGAACATAGTCATTACGCCCACACCCGCTACCGCGATAAGTGAACCCAACATACGACGTTGCTTGTTATCCAGTTTCTTCTGTTCATTACTTTCAGCAACTAGTGGCGTCGCTAGGTTGTTGAAGAACTTGTCTACGTCTTTCTCACGGTGCTCAGCAAGAGGCTTGTAGAACAGTGTTGAAAGAACAAAGAAGCCAGCAGTAAATATGATGTGACCGATAAGGCCGATAGCCACTTTCAGGTCAGCCCACTCACGGCCAGTTAGTTCATTTAGACCGAACCAGTTTTGAATCATGTCCGCAGTGATAACGAAACCAACGAAGTAAGAAACCACACCACCTACAACTAGCGTGCCCCAACCTGCCCAATCCGGTGTTTTACGGATGAAGAAGCCACAGAATGCTGGAATTGTCATTGGGAAGCCGATCAATGCGCCCACGTACATCATGGTGTCGAAAAGGCTCAGACCTTTAAGAGAGTTGATGAACAGAGCAACCAAGATGATCGCGATACCGAAGAAGGTAGACGTTAGTTTAGAAACAACCATTAGCTCTTTCTCTGTCGCTTTAGGACGAAGAATCGGCTCGTAGAAGTTCTTAACGAAGATACCTGAGTTACGGTTTAGACCTGAGTCCATTGAAGACATTGTTGCTGCGAACATAGCGGCAATCAGAAGGCCAACCATACCTGCAGGCATGTATTCTTGAACGAAGTAAAGGTAAGCGAAGTCAGCGGCTTTGCTGCCAGCTTCTGGGTAAGCTGCTGCTAAATCAACACCTTGACCTGCCATGAACCAAGAAGGCATGAACCAGATGATTGGACCAAGCGTCATTAGTACACAAGCAAGTAGAGCTGCTTTACGTGCGTTATTTGAATCTTTCGCAGCAAGGTAGCGGTAAGAGTTAAGCATGTTGTTGGTGATGCTGAACTGCTTTAAGAAGATGAACACAGCCCAGATGCTGAAGATGCTCATGTAGTTCAGGTTATCACCCGTAATGAATGAATCTGTTGGGAAGTCGTTAACGATCTGCGTAACGCCACCACCGTGGTAAATCGCAACCACAGCACACGTCACCGTTACCGCCATGATGATAACCATCTGCATAAAGTCAGATGCGATTACCGCCCAAGAGCCGCCTGTTACTGACATTACTAGTACAACCAGACCCGTTAGGACAATCGTCGTTGTCATATCAAAGCCGAAGATACCCGATGCGATGATTGCTAGACCATTCAACCAAATACCTGCAGAGATAACGCTGTTTGGCATACCAGACCAAGTAAATACTTGCTCATTCACCTTACCAAAACGCATACGAATCGCTTCAATTACCGTCACAACACGCAGTTGACGGAACTTCGGAGCGAAGTAAAGGTAGTTCATTAGGTAACCGAATGCGTTCGCGATGAAGATAATCGCTACGGCAAAGCCATCGGTAAAGGCTTTACCTGCTGCACCAGTAAATGTCCAAGCACTGAACTGGGTCATAAATGCGGTTGCACCTACCATCCACCACAGCATATTACCTCCCCCACGGAAGTAATCACTTGTCGTACTTGTAAACGTTCGAAACATCCACCCTATCGCAATTAAGAATAGGAAGTAGATGCCAACTATCAGGGTATTGAGTTCCATCGTTAGACCTTTTATTTATGTTTTTTTGTTGAGGTCATTATAAATAAATGGCAAGTATATTTGTACTACAATAATCCAAATGCGTGACAATGATCTTACAGTCTGACACTCAATTAATCATACAAGTGATCGAGTTCAAAGTTGCACCACCTAGGAGCGCAATTCCTCAAGTCAGTACAGTTATCCGCACTAAATTTCGACCAAAACCCCGAAAAACATGAACAAAGTCTCTAAAAATCGAAGATTCATCGTTAAAAACTATTATTCTTGACGATCAAAGCTTAAAGAAGAGCAGCAAAAATATCGTTAGATATAATTTATAAAAATAAATTAAACCAACTCATTTGTAGTACAAATAGAATTGGAAATTTTCTTTTAAAAGTTCCCTATATTAGGCAGCCAATAATGAAAACTTGAAAACCACTATTAGATACTGACAGGGATACACGGAAGTGAAATGCTTTTAACACACCCGTTACACTTTCCCCGTCCAATAAAAAGGTGTCATTATGAAGAAATACGTTCCAATCTTAATTGCTCTTAGTACGGTATCTTCTATGAGCTATGCAGCAACACCGCGTGAAGATGCTGTTGACTACTTACAGATGCGTAAAGGCGTGGCTTACCAAGTAAACCATTCAAAACCTTTCACTGGTCAATTTGAAGAGAAGTTCGATAACGGCCAAGTCGCGACCCAAGCTCAGTTTGCCGATGGCTTAGAACTTGGGCTAGAAACTAACTGGTATCCGAATGGCCAAGTCGCTTCTAAAGTGAATTACGTAAAAGGTGAACTGCAAGGCAAAGCTGAAACCTGGTATCCAAACGGACAGAAAAAAGCAGAACTCAATTATAAAGACAATGAACTATCAGGCACCGCCTCTCGCTGGTATCCCAATGGGGAACAAAGCCTGACAGCTGAATACAGCGACGGACAAAAAGATGGATTGGTAACGGACTACTACCCGAACGGTAATAAGGCCAGCCAAGCGAAGTTTGATGAAGGTGAAGTCGCGAACGGAAAACTTACTCGCTGGAATACTAACGGTGACAAAGTTGAAGAACTGACCTTTAAAGATCACAAAGTCACCTCTAAACAGGTGTGGATGCCTACAGAAAGCTAAGCCTCAAGAACAGCTCTCACGGAGCTCTTTGATATAACTAAACGCCTGCTGTTAAAGTTTGTAGCTACACGTCTGCAACTAAGAGACAAGAGAAGAGAAGAGAAGAGAAGAGAAGAGAAGGGAAACGAACATTCATGTGATTAAGCGTGAATGTTCGTGGCTTTGATGCTGTAACAGACTCACTTGAGCGTGTTGTCATCAACCTAAAAGCCTATTCTTAAGCCGCGGTTTACACGCTTATTGAGCCGCACACGACTCTCTACTCAAATTTCAAATAAAAAACGCTCATGTTGCCTGTATCAACATGAGCGCAAGGGTAGATCTTCGACTACCATCTCCTACCTTTCTAGATGAAAGCAGAAGTTATAATTAGAATAGTTGGGAGCAATAATCAAAATGCTTTCGCAAGCACTTCAACGATTTCTTCTTTGTCGCTGATGAGAACAACGGGTAACGATTCGAACCCAGTTCATTCCTATCAAGTTCATACTTATATAGCAGGCTATGTCACTACCTTGCCTACTACATTTCAAACCTTCTCTGATTGAGCTTTAAATCACCTCAAGTAAATGTCTCATGTTCTTAAAGCGGTGGATTTAATCCATTTAGCTTCAAGACCACTCTTACTTATTCGGCTTCACACCGTCTGTTCATGCAATCAACACAGCAAAGTTATGTGTTGCTACAGAAAGTTAGTAAATAATAATGTATTACAAATAAAAATGATATCTAAAGGTTCAATTTTTTGCTGTAGCGCACATTTATTGATGAACAAAACTCTTCAAAACCATGATCAACAGCCAAACAAAACACTAAAAATCATAAACTTACCAATACAAACTGACTTTGTAACCCTTTGTAAATAGTGGTTTTGTCCTCAAAACACGATCCAATTCACAGATCATGCGCCTTCAAATCGTTAGCATATTTGTATTATCTTAACTCAAAATAAAAGACGTAAATATGAAAGCCCCTCGACTCCTACATCTTGCTGCTTGTATTGGTGCTATCACCTTTGGTTCTCAGGCTATAGCCGCTGAATTCGTTTTCTTAGACGAAGCAACATTAGAAGCGAACCGTACTCTTCTTCAATCAGACAATGCTTCTGAATCAATGAAAGACGCGTACACAAAGCTTATTGAAGAAGCCGACCTAGCAATGAACGATGGTCCTTTTAGCGTTGCTGATAAAGGAATGGTTCCGCCAAGTGGCAGCAAGAACGATTACATGAGCATTAGCCCATACTGGTGGCCTGATGAATCAAAAGAAGATGGGCTTCCATGGATTCGCCATGACGGAAAAACAAACCCAGCATCAAAAACTGACGAAACTGACTCAAAACGTATTGGCCACTTCACCCGTTCTGTTCGTGCATTAGCGGTCGCCTACTATTTTAGCCAAGACGAAAAATATGCTCAGCAAGGTATCGAATACATAAGAACTTGGTTCTTCAACGAAGACACCAAGATGAACCCGAACGTGAACTACGGACAAGGTGTTCCTGGTGTAGCAGAAGGTCGCCGCGGTGGAATCATCGATACAAGAACGCTGACTGATCGCATGTTAGATTCAATCGCTATTTTGTCTCAATCACCTACCTGGTCAGAGTCTGACGAAACACAAATCACCCAATGGTACAGCGAATACTTGGATTGGTTGATCATCGATGATTTATCTGGCGGTCCTAAAGGCGAAGCTTACGCAGAAAACAACCACGGTACTTGGTACGACTATCAAGTTGCAGGTGTTTCTTACTTTATTGGTAACGAAACGCTTGCTAAGCAAATGGTTCAAAAAGGCAAGATGCGTATCGACACTCAATTCGAAAAAGACGGCTCTCAGCCTCATGAAATCGAGCGCACGCGTGCTTACCACTACCACTATTTCAGCCTAGATCCATTGATCGGTATGGCTCAGATCGGTGACAAGGTCGGTATCGATCTTTGGAACTACACCAATAAGAAAGGCGGTTCTTTAGACACAGGTATTCAGCTAATGGCTGATTACAACGACCTATCGAAAGAGTGGCCATACACACAGAAAGACGAACGTCGTCGCGTTGAACGTATGACTCCGCTTTACCTGAAAGCTGGCGTAGCTATGGAAAACCCTGAATGGGTAAAACTAGCAACAGAGACCGATTTCAGCGAATTCACAGTCAAGAAGCAGCTAGCTGAAGTGTGGGCTCAACGAGACGTAGAACTACTTTACCCAAAACTATAATCCCAAATACAACAAAGGGCTCAACGTTGGTCCTTTAGTAACCCCTTTTTATTTAGATACAGTAGAAACAATAACAATGATAAAAACGAATAAAGTAACACTTGCAGTATTAGCGACTCTTTTCGCAGGCAGCGTGTCTGCCGCATCACTCGACGCGCGCCAAGAGTACAAACATGGCTCAGAAGACTGGGCAAGTCGTATCAAGATGAGCGGTTCTGTCGATAACCACTTCTTCGGCGCTGAAATAAAGCAAAAAGGTAAGCCTTTCTCTGAATGGGAAGCGGCAGACAACGAGTTCGAATACGGTTACAAATTCAAGCTTAACGAGCACTGGTTAATTCAACCAAGTATGCCAGTAACGTTTGGTTCTGATAGCGTAACCTACAAACCGCAAGTACGTGTTCAATACTCTTTCGAATCAGGCCTAAAGGCGAAACTTCGCTACCGTCACGAGTTCCGTGACTACACATCTGACTCTTCAAACGAGAATAAGAACCGCAGTAAAGTTACAGGTAACATCGATTACAACTGGAATGCATGGCAGTTCGGCTTTGAAGCTAACTACGCAGAAGACTTCATTGACAATGAGTGGACTGGCGGCGGTGGTGCTGACAACGAGTGGGATTACAACTTTAAAGTGGGCTACAAAGAGGCTGACTGGAGCTGGCGTCCATACGTTGAGTTAGGTAACGTTCAAGACAGCCGTGACCGTCAATTACGTAGCCGTGTAGGTATTACTTACAGCTTCTAATCGATAGCTATATAGATAATCTAAGATAATTACTGTCCTAATTTTCTAAGACCTAAACAAAAGCCAGCTTAATCGCTGGCTTTTTTTCCTTTAAAATCAGTAAAATAAGAGCCGCGCACTTGCAGCTCTTTTTCCTAGTGACTAATCCGATAGAGAAAGGCAACGGTCACATTATCGTTAGGCACAACTCGCTTCTGCTGAGCCAAAAACAATTCCGCTGTCGAAACGGCATCGGCTAATGCATTGTGGCTGTTGTACTCAGGAAGCCCGTATCTTTCACGAGTGCCTGCTAGAGTCAAATCCACTTCTTCATGATTGCTGATCGCTTTCTCCATGCTCTTTTCGATACACAATGTGTCTAACCAAAGCAGAGGAATCGCTCGTAAACCGTAGCAACGAAGAAGATATTGGCTAATGAACCTCTCTTCTACCATGCAAGCGTGCGCGACAATAATCTTGCCTTTCGCTGCTTCGAAGAACGTCAGCATCGCATCATGAATAGATGCGCCCTCTTCCAGCATCTGTGGTGTGATGTGGTTAATCACCGCAGTTTCAGCGTTAATCTGAGAATCATTGTTCAGGTAGATATGCTTGGCAGAAGCCAAATCGATTCGTCCTTTCACCACATCGACCCATCCCATAGACAAGATAAGATCTTGTTCGCTGTCTAAGCCTGTGGTTTCGAGATCCAACACGATATAGTCGCTGTCTTTGGCCAAGTCCGTCATTTCAGGGCAAGGCTGTTCTACCAGATCATGTAACGCTTCTGGCAGCTTAACCGTACCCAAATATTGCTTACGCTTGCGTTTAATTCGTTCAAGCGGGTGAAAATAGTTTAGCATTCGTTTTAAACATTTATTAGTTGAACATAGCTTCATTAACGTGCTCCGAAACGAATTTTCGCCGCTTCTTGAAGGTCAGCAATGATCCTAAAGGCATCTTTCAAGTGTTTACGCTCAAAGCTACCAAAGCTATCTGGGTTGATGTTGTTGTCAGGCACATCCCCGTTCTTCAGCGCTTCAAGTTGATGGCCAAAACGGAAAGAGAGAATGAACTGGTAAGCACCCAGAATGTTCTTGAATGCATCGTCGCTCAGCATGCCTTTTTCATTGGCAGCAGCGAAACGTTCGTCAGTCGCCGACAAATCGCACTCCACAGCAAGGCCATAAATACGCGCTAAGTCGATAATCAAGTTGATCGCGTACTTCTTCACGTTCAACGTTTTCTTATTCTCACCTGACTTCTCTAGCACTAAGCTATTGAAGATGCCAAGTGGCGGGTTGGTATTGACCGCGTCTTTCACTAGCGTGCTTAAAAACTCACGGTTACCGCGAATATTGCTATGCAGCTCATCGCGCAGAATACCTTCGAACTCACTGTTGCCGTAGATAGTACGAATTTCTAGGAACACACTGATATTAAGCAAGCGTTCGTACTCTGGGTTAGCCACCCACTTCTTGTAGTAGTGCTTCCATACACTGAGTGGCTGACACCATTTTGGCGTCGCAGCCATGAATTTACCTGGACATAATGGGTAGTGACAGCTTGCTAAGCCGTTGGTCACCATCATCGCTAAGTGTTTGAAGTAAATACGGTCACTGTCGGTTGCATCGTCAGCAAGAACAATCGCGCTGTCTTGGTCCGACAACATGTGCACTTCATTACGTGCGTGCGATCCGGCTACGATCCAAGAGAAATCACACGGTGGTGGGCCTAACTTATCAATCGCTATTTGAATCAATCGACGGGTGTAGGCGTCCATAATCATGGTCATTACCTTGCCGACGGTTTCAGGCGCCACTTTACCTTCCACCAGCGCTTCAAAAATTGCTTGTCGCTCTGAGGTGAACGAAGACATGGTTTTCACGCTGCCCGCGTATTTGATTTTCTCGATCAAGAATATCGCTTGAACACGGTGGTTTTGAACCAAATGAGACGTAGTAAGAAGACCAACGACCTTATTCTCTTTCACAACGGGCAAGTTACGGATATTAAATTGCATCATGATAGAGGCCGCATGCAGCACCAGATCATCCGGTTTTACAGTAAGTGGAGAGTGCGTCATTACCTCTGAGATCAGGCTATCAGTACTCACGCCGTGGGCAATCACTCGCTTAGTCATGTCTCGGTCGGTGATCAAACCAACAATGGTTTCACCTTCATAGATCACGGCACACGGTGAGCGTTGATGAAGCATTTCAACCGCAACCGACTGGATGGTTTGCTCAGACTTAACAATTGCCACCTGCCCGCTTGCCACTTCCTCAACTTTACGAATGAACAGGCCTTTCTCTTTATTCGACCAGACCACATCCAGTGCCGACTTCAAGCGAACCTGCGCCTGTGAAGCAAAGTGTTCTGCGCAACTTGGAAAGGCTTTGAAAAGCGTTTGAAGTGCCGAGTGTGGAATCACATAAAGTAAGGTGTTTTCGATTGCGACAGCTCTATAGCCTTTTTCGTCGTTGACTTCAGAATCTAAGAACGTAAAGCCAAACAAATCTTCACTGCCTAGACGGGCACGAAGCACACCGTCCGATTTTCTTTGCTCCATAGATCCTGTTCGAATGATATAGAGCGACTTTTCTTTTCCTGACTCGCATAGATCGACGACATCCCCTTTGGCTAGATAGGTAATCTGAACATTAAAAGCGAGGTCACGAAGCGCTTCTTTAGGGATCTTATCGAAAGGGTCTATCTGACCGATGAACTGAAGAATATTTGGCAATAGAGACTGAGGCATATAATCACACTCGCATTAATTTGATTAGTATTATTATATAACTAACAATGCTGGTTACTAGCGGTTTTAGCAAAACAACGCACATAAGACTAAATATTGGACATCGGTCAAGTTTTCATCAATTTTGGATGTAAAAAAAGCACGTATTAAACGTGCTTTCAATAGATAACTGTCTGTAGTAACAGCAATTTTAGGTTGACTCCACTAGGTATCCAGAGCAACGCTCGATAGAAACGGCTAAGACCTTAGAGTTGAAACCTCACCCAAAACACTAAGCTAGCTTGCTACTGGCAATCTGTGGTTAGTATCTAATAGATGACTTGCAGAAGCTTGGCGTGCTTTATCACTGTTACCCGCCATGATTGCTTCATAAATTTGACGGTGTTCATTAATACACGTACTTCCCTCTTCTGAAGAATGAGAAATAAAGTTAACAAACATTGTCGTTAAGATATTGCCAAATGGAAGGTAAAAGTCATTACCTGTTGCATTGAAGATGAGGCTATGGAATTTCATATCAATATCTAGCCAACTGTCTTGGTTAAACTCTTCAGCACCTGATATTTCTACCATCTGTTGGAAAATGCCCGACAGTTCAATGCGTTGTTCAGCGCTCGCGAACTGAGCAGCCAATGCACATGCTTCTGGTTCAATCGCGCGACGTAAGCCCAAAAACTGATGACAGAATTGGTCTGTATCTGCCAAACCATCCATCCATTCGATCAATTGCGGGTCTAAAAAGTTCCAGAACGCACGGTCAACAACGCGAGTACCGATCTTTGGTCGAGATTCTAGTAGGCCTTTTGAAGTAAGAAGCTTAACCGCTTCTCTTAATGCAGTCCTACTAATTCCAAATTGCTCACACAGAGCCATTTCACCAGGAATAATAGAGCCTTGAGGCAAATTGCCCGACAAAATACCACGTGCGATTTCACGTGCAACTTGCACATGAAGGCTTCGCTTAGAGCCTGAAATCGAATTGAAAGAGCCAGCCATGTGTCTACTTACTTATTAGATATGTATTATTTAACTCGGACTATAGCACTGATTTATATCTGCACCAACTAAGTATAAGAATAACGTGAGGTCACGAATGATATAGGCTAGCGAAGATTTTATGAATATTATAAGTATTTAGTTCATCAAACTAATTAAAAACATTTATTCATACAAATGGTTCTTATTTACACCGTTTTTTGTATGCGCAAACTCACAAAACGACTCTTACTCTCACTATTTATGTCGTTGATGATCAGTTTTGAGATGACTATCCTTGAATACTGCAAGTGTTATTGTATGATTTATTAACGCGAATAATCTACAATATAGGCGACTGTGATGTTTAACGATTTAAAAGGCAAACGCATTCTAATTACTGGCTCTACTGCAGGTATGGGCTTAGCTACAGCACGTATTTTCGCAAAGTATGGTGCAAAAATTGGTATCAATAGTCGTGCTTCTAGCCCAAAAGTTGATGACGTTCTATCTGAACTTACCGCACTGGGTGGCGATGTTGCCTTTTTTCCTGCAAACCTAATGGACACATTAGAGTGCGAAAGGTTAGTCAAAGAGTTCACTGATCATTTTGGTGGCATGGACGTGTTGATTAACAACGCCGGTGGCCTTGGTGGTCGCGCCAATCTAGAAAATATCGATGATGAGTTTTATGAGCGCGTAATGAACCTTAATGTTCGCTCTGCGCTGATGACAACCAAGTTCTCTATCCCGCACTTACGCGCCTCTGCTGCTGAGTCCGGGCAAACATCTTGTGTGATTAGCACGGGTTCGATTGCCGCTCGTGAAGGTGGTGGTGTGGGTGCTGGTGTATATGCCGCATCGAAAGCTTGGTTACACGATATCCATCGGAACTGGGTAAAAGAATTTGCTAAAGACAATATCCGTTTCAACATAGTTTCACCAGGCACTATCGATACCGCATTTCATGACGGCAAAAGCGATGAGCTAAAGTCGACCATTGCTAGCAATATCCCTATGGGTCGCTTTGGCAGTATTGAAGAAGTAGCACCTACTTTTGCTTTCTTTGCCTCACATGCTTGCAGCGGTTACATCACAGGTCAAATCCTAGATGTTAACGGCGGACAAATAACGCCCTAGTTAGCTGGTTTATATAAGCTCACTCAGCGATTTAAGTTCGCCACACTATATAAGGTTAACAGACCCGAGTAGATGAGGGAAAACCTCACACTAAATTCGACGTATACACTGACACTAAACACCAGATTCGTCTGGCTTTTAGTGTTTTCAAAGTTTCAATTTCAGGTGGTTTAAATGTCAATATTTACATTGGTGGAAGATTCAAGCCGCCGAATTCATGTTCAAGTGGCGAGACAAATTGCTCGCAAGATCTTGTCAGGCGAGTTAGAAGAAAATCAAAAGTTACCCAGCGAAATGGAGCTGTGCGAAATCTTTGGAGTGAGCAGAACTGCCCTTCGAGAATCGACTAAGCTACTTTCGGCAAAAGGTTTAATCGAGTCGAAGCCAAAAGTGGGCACTCGTATCAAACCGAGAACACAGTGGCACTTCTTGGACCCGCAATTGCTGTACTGGATCCAAGATTTAGAAGATACTAAACCCTTCTTGTCTCAATTTTTAGGCTTAAGAAAAGCGATTGACCCGGAAGCGTGTGCGCTCGCTGCAACCAATGCAACTGTAGAGCAACGCAAAGAGCTTTCGATTCTTTTCCAGAAAATGACCATCGCAGCAAATAGCTTCGATTATGAAGAGTGGACGACCAACGATCACCTGTTTCACCAAACAATTTTCTTATCGACAGGTAATCAATTTTACATTCCATTCGCGAACATTCTGTCGACTATCTTCAAGCAGTTTATCGACCACTCCGCTGAAGGCGGTCGCTTCTGTTTAGAAGAACACAAAGCGATTTACGACGCAATAATGTCTGGCGATGCCAAGCAAGCTCGAATTGCTTCTCAAGTCCTGCTAGACGATGAGAACCAAAAGCTCTCTAGGGTTGAATTAGCCATCGCATAACCGAGATTAACCAAACTGACTTGTTTTTCAAAGACACAAGTCAGTCTTGTTTTAGCACCCTTTTTTTAACCATCAACTACCGTAGTGTTTTCTTCTTTAAACGCTCTACTCCGCCACCTCAGAGAAAGCTTACGGTTATACACATAAGGTGTTGTTTGTGTCTTCACAATCGTACGTAAGGAAAAATTTCTCTCTCGCCTGGCCCCTCGCCTTAAACGGTATCTTGATGCAGTCGATGTTGATGATCGACACACTGCTTGTCTCTCCTCTTGGTGAAATCCCTTTAGCTGCAATGGGGATTGCGACGACTATCGTTGCCTTTGTACTGGGAATTCAAATGGCGCTGGCAAACGGTACTCAGTTAGTATTAAGCCGCGCAGTGGGCTCTGGCATCGCCGCATCATTATCTAAAGCATTTTGGGCAGGGTTATTTATCAACCTTGGCGTAGCAACACTATTTTGGCTTCTACTTACTTTTTTCGAACAACCCTTGATTCAAGCTTTAACAGATGACGCTTCCCTTCACTTAGAAATCAGCCGCTATCTAGACATCTCGAAATACATCGTTATTTTTACCGCGTTAACGCAGGTGATCATTGCTTTATTTAATGCGCTAGGCAGAACTAAAGTCCCATTCAAAGGTTACTTAATTGAACTGCCTATCAATGCTGTACTCTCATATGTGCTGATTCATGGTTTTTCTAATTTTGAAGGGATTGGAGTACAAGGCGCTGCATTAGGCAGCATTATTGCAATAACGATCCGCTTGCTGTATTTGGTTTTGTGCGTGCATTTAAGCTCAGCGATTTCACTCAAATTAGACGCTCAGCGCTCTGAATTCTTTACCAACGTTCGCCGTCACTTTATCGAAATATTCCCTGTAGCAGCGAACGTGACCATGCTTTTGATTGGCGCAACGATATATCAATTGTTGTATTCGCAACTTAACATCAACGCTTACGTAGCGATTACTTTGGTGATGCCTTGGATCAGGGCTGTCTCTCAATTTATTACCGCTTGGGCTCACTCTTCCGCAATTACTATCAGCCAAGCGATTGGCTCTAAAAAGATGGATGACCTAGTCAAAAACGTCGATACCAGTATTGATATTGCGGTCGTCATTTCTTTTGTGTGTGCAATCTTGTTCGCAGGATTAAGTCTGGTCATTGGTGACATTTACCCGAACTTGGATGAGTCTACCTATCAAGCATTGGCCGTTATCGCCCCACTCTACATCTTCTTGCCGATTGTCCGTGGCTACAACACGGTTCATGGGAATGTACTAAGAGCACTAGGAAAAACGACCGCAGTCTTCAAAATCAACTTTACTGGTCAATGGGTAATTTCAATTCCATTGTGTGCATTGATCATCTTTGGTTTAGATGGCTCTATCTTTTGGGCCTTTGCTATCCAACCATTCGAAGAAGTCGTTAAAGCTTTCCCATTCCGTCATTTGGCTCGAAAGTCTCTTAAAGAGTTTGATGCCGACAAAGCTAAAGAGTTGATGTATGACTAAACTCCGTATCGAGTTGCCGTCCTAAAATCTTCCCACGCGTTCTGAATACAACCTTGTCTTTTGACAAGGTTGTATTGTTTTAGCTGTACCATTCATTGGTAGGCTTCAGCACACCCTCATTGATACCAAGGTCACATTAATACCAAGGTCATCTTAAAACTCATATAAAACAAAAAGACCACTCAACATTCGGTTAAGTGGTCTTCGAAAATATTCCTTAAGGACTGCGTCTAGCTAGCCTATTGGTTATGCTATGTGCTATTTACCGTTCAACTTAAGCGCTGAGAAAGTCACACTGTTGTAATCGCCATTCTTTTTATCGATAGCGAAATCGCCAGTACCGCCACAACCAGGTCCCCATACAGGGTGAGAATCGCTCACGCTACATTGGCCGTATGCGCCCGCTTTGTAGTAAAAATCATCTTCAGCATAACCCGTTGGTGAATCAAGTTCATCGATGCCCTTACTCAGGTCGATTTCATACTTAACGGTATCGTGACGCTCGGTTTCAAACGTTAGGTACATCATGGTGCCTTTCACTTCCACTTTGTAACTAAACTCTTCACCAAGAGCAATACCCGCTTCACCCGGCTCTGCAGGGTTTTCCCACGTGTTACCCCACACTGGATAAGCGATATCGGCACGGTTAGGATCTTTTTTCTCTAGGTTACGTTCATAGTTCCAGAATACTGAACCCATTTCTTGGTCAGGAAACTTCTTATAGAAGATCTTTAGTGGTTCATTACCATGCCCATAACCGGTTCCAGCTTTGATTAGCTCATTATGTTTTTTAGCGTGAATCTGACCAACAACCACCGAGTGAGCTGGGTACTTTTCTGGGAACTTAGCGTTAACTGAGACGTGATTAACTTTTAATGTCGCTTCTAATGTTCCGCCAACAGCACTGTATTCACTAGCCGCTGGGTGACTCGACAGTGCCCACTGGTTTCCTTTATCAGCCGTATCGATAGAGAAATCTGCGCCTCTTGGCATTTGTCGTAATTCAGAACGCGCATTCTTCGAGTTTTTCGTCGTAATCGCTTGGTTTTGCACTTCAAATACAAGGTTGCCGTCTTTATCAAGATGGAAGAAATCACTATGTGAGTAGCTCATCATGGCTACCCCTTCTATTTCATCAACACGACCATCTTCATTAATATCTGAAGGTATGGTTATTTTCCAATTATGCATATCGAATTTATCGGCAGGTACGGGGTAAGAAACACCGTTATTTGCGAAAGTAACCATTGGTACAGTCGCTAATAACGCCACTGCTAATATGTTTTTCTTAAACATGACTCATCCTTTATTGTTAACAGATACCGAGTACACTCTCAGCACAGAGACTACTTTTGAACACGAATTAGTACTAAATATTTTCTCTTCGACTTAAATAAGCCAACCGATAAATAGAATTTACATTTAGCCATTTTGTAACTTTTATTAAACATCTGGCTATGGTTTATATTTATGCCTCTCAACATGCTCCCTATGTTTAAGCCACGATGGTTAAAATCATCATTATTAACATATAGAAACACTTAATATTTGTATTATTTTAACACATGCAAAAAAGTGAGTTTCTAAGGTTTGTGAATATGAGAAGTACGTCATGATTGATTTAATACACAAGCCCTAAATTGAGATGTTCATAACATTTAGCTATATATTTGGGCCATTAGTCAGAACTTTTTGATAGATCTCACAGAAATCTGACTCAATAGTAAATACCATATTTGTCATACATTAATTTAATACCATGTAAGGTATTGGTTTGTGAGCCACGGGTACATTGGATGTATCCAGAATAAAAAAATAATAGTGAGACAAAGGTATGAATTCTGTTACAAAAATTTCTGCAGCTGTTGCATGTACTCTTTTAGCGGGCACAGCTACTGGTGCATCTCTTGATTATCGTTACGAGTATCGTGCTGCGACGGATTATACAAAAACAAATGGCGACACGGCTCACGTAGACGCTCGCCATCAACACCGAGTGAAGCTAGGTGAAAGCTTTAAACTGTCAGATAAGTGGAAGCACTCAACGGGCCTTGAAGTTAAATTCCATACTGACGATTCTTACTACGACGCAGATTCTGGCGAAGTTAAATCAGCGAACAGCCAGAGTTTTTACGGTGGCAATTGGTACATCTATGGTATGGAAATCGATAACACTGCGACATACAAAATAGATAACAATTGGTATCTACAAGTGGGTATGCCTATTGCTTGGGATTGGGATGAGCCTAATTCTAACGATGGTGACTGGAAAATGAAAAAAGTCACTTACAAACCACAATTCCGCGTTGGTTATAATGCGGATATGGGATTAACGACTGCCATTCGTTACCGTCACGAGTATGCTGATTTCCGCAACCACACTCAATTTGGTGACAAAGATTCAGAGACTGGTGAGCGTTTAGAGTCAGCACAGAAATCAAAAGTCACACTAACGGGTTCTTACAAAATTCAATCTCTACCTAAACTTGGCCTTTCTTACGAAGCTAACTATGTAAAATCGCTAGATAACGTACTTCTATATAATAGTGATGACTGGGAATGGGATGCTGGCTTAAAAGTAAACTACAAGTTCGGTTCTTGGAAACCTTTTGCTGAGATTTGGTCTTCTGATATCAGCTCATCTTCTAAAGATCGTGAAGCTAAATACCGCGTTGGTGTTGCTTACTCATTCTAATAATAAAATAGTCAGAATATAAAATAGCCCTCTCCTCTTGTAATTTATTTGGGCATATTTTAATTACTTTATTTTAAATAATAGGATGTTCTAATCAAAATTAGCTTCATCCTAATAAATATTTAACGACTATTCATTATCTATTTCTTATGTGATTTACATATAGATTTAATATCATAAAGAGAATATTTTATGCAAATTTCTAAAGTCGCTACAGCTGTCGCTCTTTCGACAGGTTTATTATTTGGTTGTAACAGTGATGGTTTACCTATTCCAACAGATCCAGGCGGAACAGACCCTGTTGAACCTGTTGAACCTGTTGAAGTTTACTCTATAGAAAACGTCTATTGGGATCTGACAGGTGGTGCTGTTGCTGCACAGTCACTCAGCGGAACTTCACCATATCGCTTTGATAATAATGAGGAAGGTACTCGTGCTCTAAGCATTTACAGTGGAGACGTAGCTAATGGCTTCACTTTTGAGAGTTCAATATATACTGCTGAAGAAGAAGGTGTTGTTTCCTTTGAAGGTAAGGACTGTACTTACACAGTGACTGAACAACAGCTAGATATGACCTGTGAAAAAGATGACGTAGAAACAGCTTACTCAGCAACAGAGATTACAGATGAATCTGTTATAACTGCATTAGAAAATGCCGATGATGGAAAACCTAAATCAGTCGATGATGTGAACGCTGCGATTGCATCAGCAGAAGATGGCGCGACTATTGATTTATCATCTGAAGGTACGTTTGATACCGGTGTTATTGAGCTAAATAAAGCTGTCACAATTGATGGTGCTGGTTTAGCAACCATTACCGGAGATGCTTGTATTGATGTCACTGCACCCGGTGCAGGTATCAAAAACATGACTTTTGCTAACGACAATTTGGCCGGGTGTTTTGGTAGGGAGTCAGCTGGTACTTCAGATAATGAAACTGGTGCGATCGTTATTGGTAAAATTGGTAAAGATTCAGATCCTGTAGCACTTGAAAACCTAAAGTTCGATGCAAACGGCATTACCGAAGATGATCTAGGTACTAAAAAAGCAAGTTGGTTATTCTCTCGAGGTTACTTTACATTAGACAATAGCGAATTTGTCGGTTTAAGTGGCAGTTTCCAAAATAATGCAATTCGTATTAACTGTAGTAGTGACAACGGGCGATTTGGTTCACAAATCACAAATAATACATTCACTATTAACTCTGGTGGTAGTGATGTGGGCGGAATTAAAGTTGGTGATTCTAGCAGTGCCGTCATAAAGAATAGTGATGATAACCTTGGTTGTAATGTCACTATCGAAAGCAATACGTTCAATGGTTACAAAACCCTACTTTCAGCTGACAACGGTAATGATATAAGAAATACAGCCATCTACGCACAACCATCTGCAGTGAACACTGCGGCAGGTAAAGAAAATATCTTGAACTAAGACTAAGAATATCAAAACAGACAAGTTGACTTGCTGTTTGCTTACCTTAGAACCTGACTTATTCAAAGCCATAGCAACTGCTATGGTTTTTTTTATTTTTAAAACACAGAGCTTATGACACGATTAAATTTAACAAACCAAATATCTATTTTATTAACTCTAATTAAAAACCAAAATAACTCTAGTGCTAATTGTCATTCTGTCTTTCTACTGATCTAGCCCTCTCAAAGCCTGTATCGATCATAGATAGACAAAGTCTCTCAGTTCTATACTAATCCTACAAATTATTATTCAGCGTCACCGTACAACTACAATCAGGGCATTTACGGCCTGCAAGTAACTAACGCTAAAGCGCATAACCTTGAGCTGTTAGAGTCGTTTGATCATCGACTTGAGCCCGCCTAGTATTTCATAAAGCATTGGAACCAATAGAATGGCTAACCCTACCCTTCTAATTATGAAAGAGTTAGAGCACTATTTATGGCTGTTGCTAGGAGCCTCACTAAACAACCCAAGAGTGACGGTTTCAAGAACAGTATGGGTAGTCAGCCGAGCTAACGCTTATTAGTAAACCACGCACATAATACGTTCGTGCATTGGCAAAGCCTTGAGAACAAGGTCAAAGTTTTCGAGCTATGGTGATTCCGATAAACATCACGACATTATTTGGGTTTGAATCCGCGACAGGCTAGCCTATTGGTAACTGAGATTAATCATGAGCTAGGTTAATTGTGATCGGCGCTTGGGGGGTAATAGTGACTGATAATGACTAAAGTTAATACTGAATGAGCTTAATGATAATGTCTTAAACTCTGTGCAACTGATAACTACCCCTCTCCTACTCAATTAAATCATACGCTTAAGCCCAACCAACAGCAGGCACAAAAAAGCCTCCAAACCCTAAGGCTGGAGGCTATTGCGATAGCTTTAATATTAAGTGTTATTCGGTTAGATTACTTTTGGTATTGATCGTGCGATACATCTAGCTGGTAGAAAGTCGCTTGTGAGTAATCGTCTAGGTCGCCGCTGATGTTTTGGTTGTAAACACCTGCTTTGAAGTACATGTACTTGCCGCCAACATCGTAACCGCTGTTACTCATATCAACCACTTGTTGTACGTCGTCATGACCTTCACGCATTAGCGTTACGATCAGATCGTGGCCTTTCACTTCGATGCGGTAGCTGAATACCTCACCAAGTGCGATACCATCCTCACCCACTTCTGCTGTCATGCCACCAACAAGTGGGTAGAAGTTCTCTTTAGTACCGTTTTGACCTTCGTGTGCAAAGTAAACCGCACCAGTCGCTTGGTTTGGCAATTTACGGTAGTACAAACGAATTGGCTCATCGTCTTTGTCGTGAATTTGACCAATGATAAAGCGACCTACTTCATTCGCGTTACCCGTTGTGGTTGCATGGTCAATCTTCAATGTTGCTTCCATTACGCCATCAATGCCAGCCGCCGCTTTTAGGTCAGCTTCTGGTGCCGTTGAGAATACCCAGTTGTTCTTGTTAACACCTTGGGTTTTGATCGACTGGTCACCACGACGCATCATTTCACGTAGCTCAGTACGAGCATACTTAGTGTTTGCAGACGTACGCACACCTTTTACGTAAGATTTGAATACCATGCCGCCATCATCAGCAGTGTAGAAGATCTCTGGGTGCTGGTAACCGTTTGCAAGGTTCCACTCAGAAACGTCATCTGGCTTGCCATTTTTGTCATGATCGAATGGTTGAGATAGGTACCAGTGAGTCAAGTCAAAGTTTTCGCTTGGTGCATTACCTGCAAGCGGTGTTTCAGGTAGGTTAGTCGGTGCTGGCATCGCAGTACGTGTTTGGCACTCTACGGTTGTATCACAAGGGTAAACCGCTGGTGCACCAAAGTTACCGGTACGCAAATCTTTGCGCGCTTCTTTAGCGGCTTTTTCTGCTGCTTTCATTTCAGCGATCATTGTTTGCTCAGCGGCAACCACTGCTGGCGTGATGATATGGCTTGTTGGACAAGCGTTAACATTACAGTTAACCGCCGCCAACTCAGTCAAGCTGTTCCAACCGTTTTTAGTGTTACCGTGACCCACGTATCTCACGTAGCGCGCTTGTACTGCTGGCTCAAACTGGAAACGTTCTAAACCAAGCGCTTGGCCTGAGCTTAGTTGATCTTTCAGTACTGTTGTCCAGTTTTCACCGTCAACACTCACTTGAACATCAAACATAGACTGACGCTCATTACCTTTACTGAAAGCGGCCTGAACTGCGTCAAACTCTTGTACAGAGCCGTAGTCTAGCATTGCCCACTCGCCGTCACCCGCTGAAGACCAACGCGTTGTAAGATCTTGGTCAAGAAGAAAATCTGGGCCGTTACCATCGTGGCTGCTTGCAGTAGCTGCAACTGGCATCAGTAGAGCTTCACCCGTTTCTTTGTTGTTCGGAAACTCAACCGTTGGTGTTGTGCTTGTACAACCCACCGCTAGTAGGACAGAAGAGGCAAGTAAGCTTTTTAGAATCGTTTGTTTCATATTAAACCCATTATTATATTACAAAGGCAGCGCTTGTAAGTGAAATCAAAGTCCGCGAACTCCTGTTATTAAGTGATTTATATTTGGATGTTTGCGAGAACATAAAAATCTTACGTAATCTTATAATACAAATAAAACGTTTTATTGAATAAATGAGACTGGGGACACTTTCTGCTTTATCCATATATTAACTGGATCACATTTCTTATTGATAAAATAGAGAGTAGATAAATTTTGGATCAGCATCTCGTCTAAGCGACGATAATTTTTGGTGGCTATTCACCGGGAAGTTGATCTCGTTATTTAAATTAAAGTTACCTAACCCATTACATTTGAGCACAAAAAAAGACCACATTGTTAACAACTGATGTGGTCTTTTAATTACGGTTTTTATTTGTTAAACCAGCGCGAGTGTTAAAGCAGCGCGAGCTTAATAATGGGCCGCTCTCACAGAGCTAAAACTCACATCAAATATCTCACCGGCGTACTCGCTGTCTGGCTTAAATTGTGGGTAGATACCCGCTTTGAAGTAGAAAGCGATGTCGTTAGAGGCCCAATCTTGAGTTAAAGAAACGGTTTTGCCATCTTTATCTTGGTAATCCTCTCCCCAACCGATCGAGTGCGAAACCGTGTTGGTGCCATCTAAATCGTGGGTCGCAAGGTAAATACCATCTTGGTCGGCACGAATCGTATAGCGCCACTCTTCACTTGCCGAATAAGTCCCTAACTCGACACTGAACGGGTCACAATGATTACAGTCTTGGTTGTTGCGCTCAAAATCAGAGTTCAGTATCACTCTTACTGGCTTACCCTCACCTTCCCAAAGCAATTTGACCAATGCTTGATTGATCTTCCAGCCATGGATCTGACCGAGCACTACTTTTGGGTCTTGGCCGTTGATGTTCGGGTAATCTTCAATTCGCAAGCTTGCCGTTAACTCGTGACTGGTTGTGTTGGTTCTGGTGTCGTCCAAATACCAACTGGTATCTTCATCACTGGTGCTGCAATCTGGCTGGTCGTTGCTCTGGTACAGCTCTCTTAATTCGGAGCGGATGTAGTTAGAATTCACTGTCGAGGTGCCATTGCCCATATCGGCTCTAAAGTGCATTCTTCCTTGATCGGTATCGAAATAGGAAAGGCCGATACTGCTGTCGTATACATCACTGTCGTGTGAGAGTAGATCTTTACTCGATTCGCAGCGCGCAGGCTCTAACTCAGCTGCACTAGTGCCGCCACTGCCATACCAAGTATCTTTGCTGGCAGGAATCGTTAACTTCCAGTCATTGATATCCCAGTCGTTAGCGCCATCCATTTGAGTCGTCGTATACCTCAACGCCTGAAAGTAAGCGGTCGCTTCACCATTTTCAAACTGGTTGTAGATCCCGGCTTTGAAGTAACTCAATAGGTGCTGCCAATAGGCGATATCTTGAGCTACTTTGACTTCATCATTCACTTTTATTGACAGTGTATTTTCATAAACGCTCAAATCAAACTTCGTAAAGCTATCAAGATCGGCTTCGCCTAAATCGTAACGATTATAAGAGGTGTTGTAACAGTCTGAAGAGTCGTCAGCGCTACTACAATCAATAGCATTGTTCTTCATTACTGCCCAATAGTGGCCCGTAATACCGTTTCGCTCTTGCTCCCAAACGACACGCAACAGTGGATGAGGGATGTAGCCTGTGCCGCTCTCATCGGTGCCTTTATTGTGTATCTGTAGCAGCGTCACTTCATCATGATCGGCAGGAGAGCTAGCCATTGCATGCTCAATGTCGGGCAAGCTGATCTCGGCATACAGGCTTCGCCTTACACCCGCTTCGTTGATATCAAAATTTTCACCTTCACGGACTTCTGAGCGCATCTTATAGTTTGCCATCTTGAAAACGAGATTCTCGCTCTCTTCATCTGCGTAAAAGTATTCACTGATGTAGCCATCGAAGTTGCCATCTTTCACTTCAGAGGTTTTGTTGCCTTCTTCTCCGTTAGGATCAGACACCTGAAGATCGGAACTAGAGAGAATAGTTTGATACTTAGCAATCGTATAAGGGGCGACCACGCCATAAGGAGTGTCTGGGTCTTCATTGCCAGGAGGGGTGCTACCGTCACTTGAACTGCTGCCACCGCAGCCATACGTAAGCGACGCCAGCGCAGCGATAAAGATTGGCTTATTCACATTTAACTCACTTATCCATAAGGGGAGAGTGATAATGCACATTTGTACTATTTTATGTCAATTGTCTATTTATCAGAATGTGAGATGCGGCAAATGAAGTAAAACAATCGGCAATCAGGTAAAATATGAACCTAAATGCAATGCAAAAAGGCCACTCTAAACTCGAACGTTATTGAGTGGCCCTAGATTCAATTTAATTTCAAATAACTGATTTTATTATACTTTAAAACTATTCATCAACTCACTGACACTGCCATTGAGAGTTTTGATTTCCGCCGATTCAGTTAATTGATCTTGGCTTAACTTGTTCAGCGCCTCCACGAAACTTTCAATGGTATGCATGTTGGTCGCAATGCTCTGGATCAGGGCGTTTTGCTCGACCGAAGAGCCTGAAATGTCATTATTTAACTGACTCACGGTTTCCATCTTCTCGGTAAGTTTCGCCAACATGCTGACCGCTTGAACAACTTGGGCACGCGTCATTTCACAGTTACTTTTGGTCAACTCAATCGATTTAACCAAACCATCTGATTTAGACTGCAAGCCAGACAGCGCTTCATCAATTTCAGAAGTACTGATTTGAGTTCGGTTGGCTAACGCACGGACTTCATCAGCAACCACCGCGAAACCTCGGCCATGCTCACCCGCTCTCGCCGCTTCAATTGACGCATTCAATGCCAGCAAATTAGTTTGTTCCGCAATTCCTCCAATCACAGACACGATAGACTGGATGCTCTGCGTTTCATTCGCCATTGAGCGAATATCATCAGAGGTGGTGCAGACTTGCTTCTCAAGATCACTGATATAGGTTTCCGTCACGGTGTTAATTTGTTTCGTCTCATCACTGAACACAGCGGCCTCTCTTGCTGCTTCTGCCGCCGACTGAGAACTCTTCTCGACTTCGTTTGATGCTTCAGATAAGCCGTTAATTGCAGAGACCACTTGAACCGTTTCATCAGTGTGAACTTTCAATACATCGCTGGTTTCTTTACAACCTTCACGAATACTCAGTACCTTAGTATCGAGATCCGAGTTCTTAAATTTGACGTCCTTAACCATCTCTTGCAGACCAATGATGAACAAGTTGATGTCTTTGGCGATATGCCCTAAGTCATCATTCCCCTTCTCAACAAGCCTTTGAGTCAGGTCTCCGTTACCTTGAGATAGATCGTGGACGATTTTTCTCAGTGACACGATTGGGCGGTAGAAGCGATTCAGCAGTAAAATCATCAATATCACCGAGCCAAGCACACATGCCACGATAAGGATACGCGCACTCGACATCACGCCATTCAACTGATTGAGCGCGAGTTCAGGATCGATACTAGATATCATGTACCATTCTTTCTGGCTGCCAATATCCACTTTCTTGGCCATCAAAATTCTCTGGTTGCCATCAATCACACCCTCAATGAATTGGTCAGGCTGTTCAATGGCACTATTGAGTCTCATCTGAGTATCTGCAGAAGATATATTGCTTTGCGGAAGTACGTTTTCGACTGTTGAAGCGACCACCATCCCTTTCTCGTCGATAATAATGCCTTTGGCTTCGTAGATACTGTCCAGCTGTTTAAGCTGAGTTTCCAAATCATCAAATCGAATGTCTGCCATGATGACGCGATCTTGATAGGTGTAAGTCACACCAATCATAGGTACTTGAGTACTCTTGGTGAAAAACAGATCACTAAAAGATAAACCTGATTTCAATTTCGCTTGTTGATACCAAGGTCGAACGGTTGGATTGTATTTTTCTTTTATCCCTACACCGTTAGGAAAAGACTCTGAAGGGCGAGAGGTATAAGAACGGCCGTCGTCAAAACCCACCACAATCTTGTCAATGCCACCCAGCTTTGCAGCATAATGCATGAGTGCTTCATTCGGCACTTGGTATGGGGATTTTATGAACTCTTGTGCAACAGAGTTAACGGTATCGATGGTGCGCTGAACGGTATTTTCTATTTGATTAATTTCTATCGTTAACGAGTGATCAATCTCGTTATAAATCGTTTGGTTTACTTGATCAGTCGCCAAGTTAAGCGTGAACCAGTTCGTAAATGCCAAGGCACTGGAACTGACGATCGCCACCATTAAAATCAATTTTCCTTTAAACCCTAGAGACAATTTTGAATTCATAAAACTCATAATCCATATCAACCTATGTCTATTATTTTTATCCGAATGAAATGGTCATTTTTTAGATATTCGAAGATACGGGAAGCAAAACTTGTTCATGCCGTTCCATCGTCACAACCATCAATTTAACTAATATTGTATGTTTAATTTACTGCACTTTCTGTGAGCAATCTTGACATATCAAAACTGGTTAAAATCACCCTGTGACATAGGTATCATTTATGAGTTTGAACTTTTAACATGATTAGAAAGGAATAATTAACCAATTAAAAATGATCAACTTTCAGATGATTACCTCACAACTTCGCCGATAATGCCTCCACTCAAATTATTCATATCACTTTCGGTCACCTGACTAGGAAAGTGAGCCTTAGGTCACATTTTCACTAACCAACCATTCACTCAAGGCATTCAATCTTAAAATTTATTTGTAATACAATAAGCCTTAAGTTATGGTGTATTTGAATCATAACTTAAGTTCTTTCTGGATGCTTTTGTTCAGTTCAAAGTGATAATTGAAGCAGCCGCTTTAAGGTCATTGAACTCGTTTAACGTAGAAACTGTCGGGGGATCTCGTTATTCGTTTTTTCACTTTCTATTGATCATTTGTTTTTCCAGACGGCTCGTCCGAACATGCCCATACAGTCACCAGCTGTGTGGGTTTTTTTTACTTTCTTTTCAGACCCGATATACGAGCGGTGTTAAGCCATCGCCAACAATCAGTTAAGTGCACTGGTTTAAGCTTGCGAGGAAAAGTGAGTGAGTTGGTGCTAGAAGGCTTTGAATTTACAAATAGATATAGATATAGATATAGATATAGATATAGATATAGAAACAAAAATAGGAATTGAGGCAGTAACAAAGTTGAACAGAGTTTTGAGTAGGTGTAGCTGAGGAAGTAGAAGAGTTTAACGAGGGAACAAAGGGTTGGGTATGGCAGATAAAAACGAACCTCGCTGAGGTATCGCCGCCTAAAAAGACAGGCAATACCCTAGCGAGGTCGTACGTCGATTACTTCTCTAGTTTAGCGAAGTAGTCGAAGATTACTGGTACGTCGTTGTTACCCATTCCTGCGTCAACAGCAGCTTGTAGGCTAGTTGCAGTACCTTGAGCAATTAGAGACTCAGTACCTAGCTCTTCACAAAGAGCAAGGAAGTAACCAAGATCTTTGTTAGCGTTAGCAACAGAGAAACCTAGCTTCTCTTCGCCGTCTACTGCGTAGAACTTACAGAATTGCATGAATGGTGAGTTAGATGGACCTGCAGACATGATGTCAAACAGTTGTTGGCCATCAACACCAGCGCGTTGAGCAACAGCGAAAGCTTGAGACATAGTCGCAACAGTCGTCATACCCATGAAGTTGTTTACAAGCTTAGTAACGTGACCAGAACCTAGAGCACCTAGGTGGAATACGTTTTCGCCTTGCTCTTCAAGAACAGGTTTAACTTTGTTGAAAGTTTCCATGTCGCCAGCAGCCATGATGTTCAGAAGACCATCTTTAGCGTGTGCAGGAGTACGGCCTAGAGGTGCGTCGATCATGCCCGCGCCTTTTTCAGCTAGAGCTGCGCCGATTTTCTTAGTAGAAGCAGGGATAGAAGTACCGAAGTCTACTAATACTGCGCCTTCTTTGATGCCAGCTAGAACGCCGTCTTCGCCGTAAACGATTTTTTCAACAACAGCTGAAGTTGTAAGACAAAACTGAACGATGTCACTTGCAGCAGCTAGTTCTTTAGCAGAAGTGAATGCAGTCGCATTGCCGCGATCTGTAACGCGAGCAACAGCTTCAGCGCTTAGATCCATTACGTTTACGTGGTAGCCGCGCTTTTGTAGGTTTTCAACCATGTTGCCGCCCATAAGACCTAGGCCAATGAAACCGATTACAGGTTTAGTCATGTTCAAACTCCAAATATAGTATTGTATGATTATATGGTCATTATAATAACGACGTCTTTTCCGTTACGCAATAGTTTTAGGGTAATCCTTCAATGCTTAGACGCAAGTTGTGACGGGGATTCACTTTACGAGAAAATATGGTCACGCTTTGTACTTACAAGAGCGATATCCCAATCAAAAAATAACCTATTGATGAAATAATGCACTCTAAATGTCATACGATTAATGAGAATAAGCCACTCCAATAACGATTATTAACCTGCCGTCCCTTTTTTCAGACAAGATTAAGGCTGCCCACTGTCAGTAGTTGACAAATTATTGGAAGACAGTCACTGCCCTAGCCTTAGTAAGGTTTACTGAACACGGGTTTTAAACCAAGTTTTGTCGCCACTTACTAAGCCTGGCACTCTTGCTACTTAGCCTCTAACTAACCAACGCAACCTCTTCCCACCTCGTAGGCTACTGCCTGTTCTGTGCAAACAAAAAAACTCCGAGCTTTCACTCGGAGTTTTTAGTATCTAGCTTCTGTTGCTTCAGCGAATTACAGTTCGATTGAAACCGTTTCACCATCAACATTTAGCATTAGCGTGTTGCCTTCAAGCTTGTGAGACACTTCAACTTGCTCGCCTTCGTTCTTATTAGGAACAAGAAGCGTAAGGATGTTGTGCTCTTTTGATGGCTTGAATTCCACTTCAACGTGACGGTGGATTTCAAGATCTTTGAACTCGTATGGGTCAACTTCGCCAAAACCTTCAACGTTCTTAACTGACGTGATGTTATCAGCAGACTCGTTGATGAAGTTTACATCTAGGTGCGCAACTTCGCCACGGATAGTGAAAGACTTGTCTGCCACGTCGTTTGCGAAAGTTGTGTGCATTAGCCAAGTCATGTCTTTCTCTTCAGAAAGCGTTGCCTTGTCTTGCATTACGAATACTTTACCTTGAACAAACCAGACCTTACGTTTGTAAGATTCAATTTCAGGAACGAAGTACTTGTAAGATGCCGTTGCATCACCCTCAACCATCTTCACATCAGATTCAGTGTCGAAATCAGAGATGTTGCCGCCCGCTTCGATACAGAAGCGATCTTGGTGGTTTTCGTAGCCCGTGTTCTTGTTCTCGCCGTACTGACCTTTACCGCCAAATAGTGGAAGGTTCTTAGAGAACGTTTGACGACGCCATTTAGTGTGCATATCAACACCGAAACCACCGTAGTAGCCAGTGATTGACGCTAGCGTTTCACCGAATGCATGCAACGTGAATGCGTTTTGGTCACCGTGAGAGTGGCTGATTGAGCCAAACGGAGAACATTTGAATACCATGTGAATATGGTTATCACGCTCAGTCATCTTGTTGTGGAATGCAGCCCAACCCGTGATTGGGAATACTTTCAACAGTGGGTCATTCGATGGTGCTTTCTCTTCAGGTGCATCCCAAAGGAAGTTAAAGCGAAGATCATCGTAACCGAAGTCCCACCAACCGAAGTTGTAGAATTTGGTGTGTGCTTCAGTATCACGGCCTTTCAGTTGGTTGTAGTACCAAACATACTCAGGCTTCTGGTTAACACCTGCGTAATGCTTGATGTTGTAAGCCAGTTTTAGACCTGGGAAATCACCGATTGAAGACTGGTCACAGAAGCTCGCGCGCTTAGAGTGAACAGGCATGCAGTAAAGCGGGAAATCACCTGTGTTTTCGTAGAATGTTTTGTTGAACATGTCTACGCCACAGTATGCTTTCAATAGGTCGAATGCTTCGCCTAGGAATGCAGTTTGCGTGTTCCAGTAGTCAGGACCTTCAGCCCAACCGCCGTCTACACCGCCCCATGGTGGGTAGTGTACTGCGTAGTATTCTAGTGCGTATGCAATGTACTCGCCTGCTTTCGGGTGATCGTGGTAAAGCGCGATACACGTTGGGATGATAGCAGAAGAGATAGAACGAACACCGTGGCTGTTCAGTGGGTTGTTCAATAGATCAACCGTCACTTTCAGGTGGTGCATGATTTCGTCTAGACGCTCAATCAAAGCATCTTGAACTTGCTGACGTTCTTCATCTGTGAAGTAGCCGTGTAGCCAGTCGTAACCCCAAGCCATAGCCGCGATAACACGGAAAGCCGCTTCATCGTTATAGCCACGAGAAGTCACGCCTTCTGGATCGTACGTAGACAGTTTTAGAGTCCAAGCTTTTGCTTTAGCAATTAGCGCTTCGTCTTCTTTCACAACACCAGCAATTGCTAGGTTACGTGTCGCGTTTAGTGCCATTTGGCAATCAACGTACATTTGACGCCAGTAAGGACGCCATAGAGAAGCTTTGCCTACCGTGTCAGCTGGGTACGCTTGAGGCTCTTCGAAAGGAGCAGTCTCAAGGAACTTAACTGTCGAGTTATTGTAGAAATCATCAAACATGCAGTGAGCTTCATCAGCTTTCACTTTCGCTTTGAATTCTTCTAACTGATCTGCTTGAACAAGAAGACGTGGACGTGCTTCGCTCAAGTTGTCTAGGAATGATAGGTCGAAGTCACGTTTCTGTACTTCGATAGGGAGTAGGTCTACAAGATTACCTGCTGAAGTATCATTCTCCAGCTTCATCTTCCTGATTGCATCAAGAGATTTTTGGTCGCTCATTCTAACTCACTTATTTTTCAAGTTGATTGAAAGGAATTAGCAATAATATACGTCTTATTGTAGGACAATTAAATCTATTTCGGTTCGATTGAACCATTTTGTACAGTTTTCGTGATTTAGGTCAGATATCTTCCACCTGACCGTTTTTCCGTTTCGCAGAGCAAAAAAAATGCGACGCCCTTTCGAGTCGTCGCATTCTATTATAATCGTTTTCTATGTATTAGCTTTCAGTTACTGCTTTCGCTTGCTTGCCGCCGTCATCGACCGCTTTAACCAATAGCACACCAACACCACCAACAATCACACCACAAAGTATGAAGACTAGACGTCCCCACATTGGGTTAGTGAGTAGAGCCATTAGCATGATACCGACACCCGCTACCGCAATCAGTTTACCAAGCATTTCACGCTGTTTGTTATCCAGTACTTTCTGTTCTGCTGACTCCGCAACTAATGGAGTAGACAGGTTACCGAAGAACTTATCAACGTCTGCTTGACGCTTCTCAGTTAATGGCTTGTAGAACAGAGTTGATAGGATGAAGAAACCACCTGTCAGCGTAATGTGAGCAATCAGACCGATAGCAACCTTAACATCAGACCATTCACGGCTTGTTAGCTCTTCTAGACCGAAGATTGAAGACACCATTTCAGCGTTAACAACGAAACCCACGTAGTAAGAAACAAAACCACCAACCACTAGCGTACCCCAACCAGCCCAGTCCGGAGTCTTCTTAATAAAGAAGCCAAGGAATGCAGGAATTGTCATTGGGAAGCCGATCAGTGCGCCTACATACATCATGGTATCGAACAGGCTCAAACCTTTAAGCGAGTTGATGAACTGTGCAATAAGGATGATAGCAATACCAAACACGGCAGAAGTAATCTTAGAAACCGTTACTAGTTCTTTTTCGCTAGCCGTACCTTTACGAACGATTGGTTCATAGAAGTTCTTAACAAAGATACCCGAGTTACGGTTTAGACCAGAATCCATTGAAGACATTGTCGCTGCAAACATCGCCGCAACTAGAAGGCCAACCATACCTGCTGGCATGTACTCTTGTACGAAGTATAGGTAGGCAAAGTCACCCGCTTTCTTACCTGCTTCTGGGTAAGCTGCTGCTAGGTCGACACCTTGACCTGCAATGTACCAAGAAGGCATGAACCAGATAAATACACCACAAAGCATTAGCACACACGCTAGTAGCGCTGCTTTCTTCGCGTTCTTTGAGTCTTTAGCCGCTAGGTAACGGTAAGAGTTAAGCATGTTGTTAGTAATAGAGAACTGCTTCACGAAGATGAAGAATGCCCAAATGCTGAAGATGCTTAAGTAGTTAATGTTGTTACCAGAAAGGAAAGAACCGCCTTCCGCTACAGGGAAGTTATTCACGATTTCACCAACACCGCCACCTTGAACAACAGCAACAACAGCACATGTCACGGTTACTGCCATGATGATAACCATCTGCATAAAGTCAGATGCAATTACCGCCCATGAACCACCCGTTACAGACATTGCCAATACAACCAAACCGGTAATCCAGATAGTTGCTGTCATGTCGAAACCGAAGATACCAGAAGCGATGATTGCTAGTGCGTTTAACCATACACCGGCAGAAACAACACTGTTTGGCATTGAAGACCAAGTGAACACTTGTTCGTTAGTCGCACCGAAACGCATACGAATTGCTTCGATTACCGTTACTACACGTAGTTGACGGAACTTTGGAGCAAAATATGCGAAGTTCATGAAGTAACCAAATGCGTTGGCTACGAAGATGACCGCTACTGCAAAACCATCGTTATACGCTTTACCTGCCGCACCGGTGAATGTCCATGCACTAAACTGGGTCATAAAGGCGGTTGCACCAACCATCCACCACAACATGTTACCGCCCCCGCGGAAGTAGTCACTGGTGGTACTTGTAAATGTTCTAAACATCCAACCTATCGCAATCAAGAATAGGAAATAAATGCCGACAATAATCGTGTTGAGTTCCATCGTGTATCCTTTGTCCGTTGTATTTTGTTACGATGACTATAGGAAATCTCAAACTTTATTTGTAGTACAATAATCTAAATAAGTGATGGCGATCTTATTTTGATTGATTAAGTTAATTATATATATGACATAGGATGGAATATGGCCAATCCATCAAGGCAATTACTGGTGTTTGAGGTAAAAACTCAAAAAACAAGGCCAAAGAACATCACACCCATTAAAATCAAAGACTTATGAGAAAGTGAGACTTTGCACACTTATTAACAAATACAACCAAACACATATAAATATAAAATCCTCAAAAATAATAAAAGCCAAATCAGAGCTAAATCACCCTCATTTATCACACAATAAACCAGCGTTTTTTATCTATTGAGAGTGGATAATTTCATTAGAATTCTACTTAAATTAATCAATATAGAAGAGGCATATCCAGTTCAAACGATGGTAGATTCAAAATATACAAAAATGAAAAATCATGGATGACGCATAATTATTTGGGGGTCGAGAGTGTCTAAAAACGAATATCGAGCGTAATATTATTTTTATTATGATGGTAAAGAGAACGACCGCTAGGCGTATACAAGAAGGAACTGGCTTAAGAAGGAGTTAAGCGAGGATGAACCAAAACAGTGCCACACATGGTGCAACACGCTTTCTAAAAACAAAAAAGCATGCACTTGGCATACCTTTTTGATTGGTTCAAATGAAGTTGAAAACCGTGTTTAGCTTGCAGTGGCTAAACGGTGGTTAGCGTCTTGCAAGTGAGCGGCTGACATTGTACGAGCTTTTTCACTGTCGCCAGCCATAATCGCTTCATAGATTCTACGGTGTTCATTGATACATGTGCTGCCCTCTTCAGAAGAGTGCACGATGAAGTTAACGAACATGGTAGTCAGAATATTGCCGAATGGCAGGTAGAAATCGTTACCTGTCGCATTAAAGATCAAGCTATGGAAACGAATATCGATGTCTGTCCAACGTTCTTGGTCAAACACTTCTGCGTCATCCACTTCAACCATCTTCTGGAAGATCTCTGAAAGCTCGATACGTTGCTCAGCAGTCGCAAATTTTGCAGCTAATGCACACGCTTCAGGTTCAATCGCACGGCGAAGGCCTAAAAACTGAGAACAGAATTGGTCTATGTCGGTTAGACCATCCATCCATTCAATCAGTTGAGGATCAAGAAAGTTCCAGTATGCGCGATCTACTACACGAGTACCGATTTTCGGGCGGGACTCTAACAGACCTTTAGAAGTCAGTAGTTTAACGGCTTCACGAAGTGCCGTTCGGCTGATACCAAACTGTTCACACAACGCCATTTCACCAGGAATAATAGAACCTTGTGGCAGTTCACCAGACAAGATTCCACGAGCGATTTCACGCGCTACTTGCACGTGCAGGCTGCGCTTCGAGCCCGAGATTGAATTAAAAGTGCTAACCATAAGTTCACTTATTTTATATGTTATGTTTATGTATTATTTAAGGATCACTATAACAGGATTTCAACCTAGCGCCAATTGAGTAAATTAGCAACGAGTCGCGTTCTATTAATTTACTCAATGAATCAAACACTTATAAAGCATCTAACTCCACACAGCTAGAAACATTATGTTACACCATTCATAAATCCGTCATCAAAACGCATCGGTTCTGTCATCCTCGATTTCTATACTCCCTTCCCAAAAAATCACTCAATTGGACTGAAATAATGAAACCGACAAAAACAAATCTCACGCTTAAGAGCGCTATTACTGCTGCGCTGATTTTTTCTGGTTCTGCATTAGCAATGGATACACGATACGAAGACCGCTCTGGTAACTTGGTCGCCGATGTACCTCAAGATGAATCACAATGGGTGGATCCAAACACGCTAATTTTTGCTTACACGCCAGTTGAAGATCCAGCAGTATACGCTGATGTGTGGAGCGAGTTTTTGAGCCACCTTGAAAAAACAACGGAAAAAACGGTTCGTTTCTTCCCTGTTCAAAATAACGCAGCTCAAATTGAAGCAATGCGTTCAGGTCGTCTGCATATCGCAGGTTTCAACACAGGTTCAACGCCACTAGCAGTTAACTGTGCTGGCTTTGCTCCATTCACCATGATGGCGGCTGAAGATGGCTCTTTCGGTTACGAAATGGAAATCATCACGCACCCAGGTTCAGGCATCGAAAAGGTTGAAGACCTAAAAGGCAAAAACCTAGCATTCACATCGCAAACGTCAAACTCTGGTTTCAAAGCCCCTTCTGCGATTCTGGATGCTGAATACCAGCTTCAACCTGAACGTGATTTCAAACCGGCTTTCTCTGGCGCGCACGACAACTCTATTTTGGGTGTGGCACACAAAGATTATGACGCAGCAGCCGTCGCTAACTCAGTATTGAACCGTATGCTTTCACGTGAAGTCGTGAAAGAAGGTCAAATCAAGAGCATCTACAAGTCACAAACCTTCCCAACAACAGCTTACGGCACAGCGCACAACCTAACACCAGAGCTTCAAGAGAAGATTCAAAAAGCGTTCTTCACTTTCGACTGGGAAGGCACAAAGCTTCAAGAAGAATTTGAGCGTAACGGTGAAGCGAAGTTCGTTCCGATCACTTACCAAGAGCACTGGGAAGTGATCCGCACTATCGATACAGCCAATAAAGTCTCTTACACGTGTAGCTAAGTTCAACCGAACTAAAAAGCCAATCACACACCGATAAAACTAACTGCAGGTGTAATCGCCTGCAGTTATTCACCACTCTTTCCGGTTTACTTTCCATGCCTGTCTCAGGCGAACTCTTAGTACACCGCTCTTATAGAAATTCTATGTCTACTCTTACCCTTAAAGGGCTTACCAAGCACTACTCCAGTTCTGATAAAGCCCTTACCAACGTTAGCTTGTCGGTCAATGCCGGTGAAGTGGTTGGTTTAATTGGTCCATCTGGTGCGGGTAAATCAACGCTTATCCGTTGTATTAATCGGCTCACCGAGCCCACCAGCGGCGAAGTGATCTTTTCCAATACCAATCTAGAAACGCTGTCTAAGCGACAACTGAGACAATCACGCCGTGAAATCGGGATGATTTTCCAAGAGTACGCGCTGATTGAGCGTTTAACGGTGATGGAAAACGTACTTTCAGGGCGTTTGGGTTACGTGAACTTCTGGCAGAGCTTTACTCGTCGTTTCCCTGAATCGGATATCCAAGCCGCTTATGCGCTAATCGACCGTGTTGGGTTGTTAGAACACGCCAATAAAAGGGCCGATGCTCTATCGGGTGGTCAGCGTCAACGTGTTGGTATTGCACGTGCACTTGCTCAGAAACCGAAATTACTGTTGATTGATGAACCAACGGCCGCACTTGATCCACGTACAGCGCGCCAAATCATGCGACTGATCAGTGAGATTTGTTCAGAGCAACAGCTCCCTGCCATCATCAATATTCACGATGTTCAATTAGCAAAGCAGTTTGTTGACCGTGTGGTCGGATTAAATGCAGGTTGTGTCGTATTTGATGACAAACCAAACCTGCTCACTGAAGATGTTTTAACGCAAATCTACGGTGAAGAAGACTGGAGTCAACAAGCAGAAGAAGAGGCCGATGACCTCATCATCACGAGCCCTCGCCTGTCTGAGGCAACAATATGACTCAACCATATCCAAATCAAGCTCATCAGCATTTAAAGTCAGCACAACAACATTTAAAGTCAGGAAAACTGAATTCCAAACAATACCCGACACAGTGGACAAAGCCTCCACTGATTTCTAGCCCATGGCTACGCTGGAGCTTAATCATCATTGTCGCGGTTTACTTGTACTTTGCGACTCAATCGGTACACGTCAACTGGACTCGAATTTACGAAGGCAGCGAACGCGGCTGGCAGTTCATTTTGGCTTTCATGAACCCAGATTTTGGTGGCCGATGGAACAACATCTCACAAGGTTTGATTGAAAGTTTAACCATGACCCTGACATCGACCGTGGCGGGTGTCCTTCTTTCAATCCCATTCGGATTAGGCGCAGCGAAAAACCTTGCCCCTACGCCTGTTTACCTATTCTGTCGTGCGTTTATTTCGGTTGCTCGTAGCTTACAAGAAATCATCGTTGCGATTCTGTGTGTCGCTCTATTTGGCTTTGGTACGTTTGCGGGTTTTGTCACGCTCACCTTCGCGACCATCGGCTTTCTCGCAAAACTGTTTGCCGATGAAATTGAAGCCATTGACCCAGCACCACTCACCGCAATGCGTGCAACGGGCGCGAGTTGGTTACAACAGGTGAATTACGCAATTCAAGCACAGGTGATGCCGCGCTTCATCGGACTTTCTATGTACCGACTCGACATCAACTTTCGTGAGTCAGCCGTGATTGGCATTGTTGGCGCAGGTGGTATCGGCGCAACGTTAAACACAGCAATGGACCGTTACGAATACAGCGCAGCAGCCGCTATTCTATTGATTATTATCGTGATTGTGATGTTGTGTGAATACCTATCAACCATCATCCGTAAGCATGTGCAGTAAGGAACGACCAATGAGCACGCTAAATGAAACACCGACAAGCGCCATCAATCGTACCCAATGGCAGCGTTACGACAGTAAACAGAGCCTCATCCTTTGGCTGGGCTGGCTTTGCTTTGTTGCTTTGACAGTATTCGCATGGCAAGTCATGAACAAAGATACGATTTGGTACTTTGTGACTGACTCACCCAACCAATTTGCTGATATCTCTTCACGTATGTGGCCACCAAGATGGAGCTACTTAGAGTCTCTTTGGAGTCCGTTGTGGGACACCATTAACATCGCGACACTTGGCACACTGTTAGGGATCGTACTCGCGTTTCCAGTAGCGTTCTTAGCTGCACGTAATACAAC
Organism: Vibrio sp. 10N.286.52.F8; assembly: GCF_041468745.1. Classification (NCBI taxonomy): domain Bacteria; kingdom Pseudomonadati; phylum Pseudomonadota; class Gammaproteobacteria; order Vibrionales; family Vibrionaceae; genus Vibrio; species Vibrio sp. 10N.286.52.F8. Next base: position 232,715 of record NZ_JBFRJF010000019.1, on the reverse strand, counting down.
GCCAAGCATGACGTTTATCAGACCTATCGCGCTGTTCATCATCGCGGCAAGTCGTTCAATTAACTCGTTAATTTGGGCATTGTTATTGGTAGCAATCATCGGCCCAGGCTTGTTGGCCGGTATCATTGCGATAGCGCTACGTTCAATTGGTTTTGTGGCGAAGTTAATGTATCAAGCGATTGAAGAAGTGAATGCAACACAGATGTCTGCAATCCAATCGACTGGAGCTTCTCCGCTGCAGGTATTGAACTACGGTATTCTTCCGCAAGTGATGCCAAGTTTCATCGGCACGAGCTTGTTCCGCTGGGATATCAATATTCGTGAGTCTACCGTCTTAGGTTTGGTGGGCGCTGGCGGTATCGGCTTAAAACTGCAAGAGTCGATGGCAATGCTGGCATGGCCTCAAGTGACTGTCATTTTCTGTGCGATTCTAGTGACGGTCATCTTCTCTGAATGGGTGGCAGCCAAAGCAAGAAAAGCCCTTATCTAAATACTAAAAACAACGTCAAATAGACGGTTAGCTAAGATCAAAGCCTACTCACTGAGTAGGCTTTTCGTTTGTTGAAACGTTCTATTCTGTTTCCTACACGCATAAAAAAACCGAGCAACTCGCAATGAGTTACTCGGTTTGACTTATTCCCGATGTATTCAGTCGTTGTTGGTATCAACGAACGATTTGCAATCACGACTGAACTCAATGTGATGCTTCGTTCCCGCAAAGCACCACATCAATACATGCCATCGTTAAACGGCATGTATGTTAATCATTTACAGTTGAGCAAATGATCCTTCCCACGAGTATGTCTCACCCGCGAACTCAACAGCGTGAGTTGCTTGCTGCGTGTCTTCAGCTTGGTTTGAAATACCGTAGTGGTAAGTGTTACCAGAAGTAGTCTGAATGCGAACAACAGTCCCGACACTGTTATGGCCCACAACAGATACTGATTTAACCAGACCACGAGCGCCTACAGAGGCTTCGATAGACTCGTTAAAGTAACCATGCGTTTCTAGTACAGAAGCAAACACGTGGTTTTGACCAGACTGACGTAAGATAAGCGCAGGCTCACTCTTAAGGTTGAAGTCTGGATCGTTAGCACCAGTGCGAGCAAAAATCACTTCGCTGCCCGCATTCGCGCTGGTTACTAGGCTGTAGTAACTGCTGTCATGTAGCCAGCTTACTAGAGAGCCCTCTTCGTTCACTTTGCCTGAAGCAACGTTCCATAAGTGCTGGTAACCGTTGTCTTCACCTAGCGGCTTCAGCGTGCTTTCGATGTTGTAGTCGAAGTCAGTACGGATGATTTGACCCGAGTGGTGAACGGGTAGGTCGTACTGGTGTTCAGCGTCAGCTTCGATGCGGTATACATCTATAACTAGTGGCTTCTCGAACTCAGGAAGTTCAGCAAGAATCACGCTGCGTTGCATGTCTACGCCAGTGTAGTACTCAGAAATTGTGCCGCTCATACCTTGTAGCGACTGGTCGTCTGCTACGAAGAAGTGCTTCTGACCAAACTTAGACTCAGCCAATGCTGTGTTGAAGTTGTTCTGCGTTTTCTGATCAACCGTTACTGTGTTGTGAGCAACCGTCTGCTTACAGTAAGACTTGTTCTCCGGGATGTAACGACCGCCAAACTTAGGCTCAACGTTTACCCAACGACCGAAGCCGTAATCGTGCAGCACTTCGTGGCCACGGTTGAATACGCTTAGGTGCAAGCCATCGTAGTGACCATGGTCTAGCGCAGAATGGTACTGGTGGTCTGAACCGTGCTGACCAAACCAGATCAACGCCATTGTGTCGTCGTCTTGCACATCACGGTGACGAAGGATGCTTACGCCGCCTTTTTCGCCTTCAGGCCCGTCTGTTACAAACAGGCTACCCCAGTTGAATGGTTTGATGTCGTCTGCTGCATCAACCGCATCAGACAGTGTTTTACCAGAAGCATGAACCCAAACATTTTTTTGGTGATCAGCCATACCAAGCAGAGTTTCAGTCTGCTCGTAACGGTGGTAACACACAGACGTCGCCATGATAACCCCTTCATCGTTGATAGAAATCGTCTTCGATGAATCGTTCAGAGCAGGCAATGTGCCGTCTGGGAATGCAGTTTTGAATACTGAGTAAGACGTTGTCTTGATCACTGAATCGTTAAATTCGTAAATACCGATTTCTGGCTGACGACGTTCAATCGCTTCTGCGAACAGGTAGATTGGACGCAGAGAGAAACGGTGATAGTAAGGACCTTCCATGTAGTAGCCGTCTGGCGAAAACAGTTGGTCAAGTTGCGCTAAGAAACCGCCGCTTACTTTGTCTAGTTTCAGGCCGTAAAGCGCTTTGTCTACAGACTCTTGATCGTTGATTGCGTAACCACAGATACCTACCGCTGCCACTGCCCATAAGCCGTGGTTGTGTACGATATCGAAGTCGTGTGCGTAAGTCACAACGAACATTTCGATCATTGGCTTAAGAAGATCGTCTTCGATCAGACGCTTTTGCTCTTCAGAGATGGTGTGGTAAATACAACTGTACGCACAAGAAGCGTAAAGCATCCACATATTCTCGTTCAACGTTTGGTGGAACAGCTTACCCGGAGGGTTAGAGTCACGGCTCACGTTGCTTTCAAGTGTTGGGTATACCGTCGCGTACGCTGTTAGCATATCAACGATGTAATCACGGTACTTAGTTTCCTCAGTGATAAGGAACAAACGGCCCGCTAGATCCATATGGATGTAGTTTTGCTTGTGACGGTTGTGCTCGTAACCGCCGCCTTCACCGTGACCAGGTACTTCAATGCCAACTTCCGCCATGTAAGCGTCAGTTTGTTTAACGTCGCGAGTCAGTGCGTTACCTAAAAGGCTATCCTTGCCAAGTTCTTTACGAAGCTCTGCTGCTTCATCAAAGTTAAGTAAAAGTGGTTGATAGCTCATTATTATTTCCCCTGCTCTGCTCTGCTTGCTAATTCTGGGTTTAAAGTTGTTTCTACTGAGTAGAAGCCTGTCCAGCTGTATACTTTGCCGTTCAGCTCTACTTTGTGTTCAGTGCTGTCAGTCGCGCCAAGTTGGTTGCTGATCATCACTGTCACGTTTGATTTCTCTGTGGTGATCTCAACTACCGAACCGATATTGGTGTGAGCCACTACTTTGATGTCTTTCACAACACCACGTGCATTAACTGATTGCTCGAATTCTTCGTTGAAGTAACCGTGCGTTTCAACAACAGAAGCAAACAGTGTTGTTTCACCTTTGCTGCGTAGAATGAACGCAGGCTCAGAACGTAAGTTGAAGCTTGGGTCGTTAGCGCCAGTGCGAGTAAAGATAACTTCAGCATTGTCGTTAGACGTTGCACCTAGCCACGTGTAGTAGGTGTTGTTCTGTAGCCAGCTTACCAGTGCTGTGCCCTTCACTTCACCGCTTGCCACGTTCCATAGGTGTTGGTAACCGAAGTCTTCACCTAGCGTGTTCAGCTCTTTGTTTGCTTGGTATTCAAAGCTAGTGCGAACAATCTGACCTTGATATTGGTGTGAGTAGTCGTACTGATGCTCACCTTCACCGCCCTTCTCAGAATCTAAACGGTAAAGATCTAATAGTAGCGGAGATTCTAATTCTTCAAGGTTTAGCATGAACACGCTGCGTTGCATGTCAAAACCTTCGTAATGATCGTTAGCAAATGCGCTCATGCCATTGATTTGCTCGTCTTCTACTTTGAAGAAGTGTGGCAAGCCGTGTACTGCATCTGCACGTTCAACGTCAAAGTTGTTCTGACATTTTTCATCAATCGTTACTGCGTTATGTGCAATTGTTTGACGAGCGTAAGATTTGTTTTCGTCTAGGTAACGGCCGCCGAATTTAGGCTCAACGTTCACCCAACGACAGAAACCGTATTCACGCAGTACTTCTTGACCACGGTTGAAGAAAGAAATACCCAGCGTATCAAAGTTACCGTGACCCATGCCGTGTTGGCCGTAGTTCATAACAAGTTGAGAAACGTCGCCTTTCTTATCCTGCATACGGATAAAGCCTTGCGCGCCGTTGTGACCTTGAGGGCCTTCGTTCAATTCAACACTTGGCCAGAAAGGCATGCCGATTTCTTTCTCAGCAGACGCTGCTTCGTAGGCTTTAGATAGCTCAAGACCACATGGATGCATCCAAACTGCGTCTTGAATCTTCGCCATACCAAGAATGTTTTGGTCTACGCCGTTTTCAGAAGAGTAATGCTTGCTGTAAACACTTACTGCAACCTGAACACCCATGTCTGTAATACCCATAGTACGAGAAGCATCATTCAGAGCCGGGAACTCACCGTTCGGGTAAGCCGTCGCCAGCATCGCTTGTACTGTGTTACCAATCACGCCGCCTTTGTAGTTGTAGATATCCACTTCAGGCATATGACGGTGAATCACTTCAGCGAACACACACGTTGGACGAATCGCATAACGGTGGTAGTAAGGACCTTCCATGTAGTAGCCAGACGGTGCAAACAGCTGAGAAACTTGCGCTAGGAAACCGCCAGTATCATTACGATCAATGCCGTACACTGACATTTCAAGGTACTCACGCTTACCTAAAGCAAGACCACAAATACCGACAGCCGCTACTGCCCAAATACCGTGATTGTGAATTCGGTCGAAGTCGTGTGCGTATTTAACCGTGAACATTTCTAGCATTGGTTCAAAAATGCGAGACGCAATGTTGTCGCGTTGTTCTTGTGTCAGAGTTGAAGCAACACAAGAGTAAGCTAAGCTTGAGAACATTAACCAGCAGTGTTCGTTCAGGATTTGGTGGAACAAACGACCTGTAGGGTTAGTGTTTTTCTGTACGTGGTAATCAAACGTTAGGTATTTATCTGCGTACTCTTCTAGTAATTCTGTAACAAAGTCAGCGTACTTTTGCTCTTTAGTGATCAAGAACATGCGACCAGCTAGATTCATGTACGTGTAATTTTGCTTATGGCGGTTATGTTCGTAACCACCAGCCTCACCATGACCTGGGACATCAATAGGTAAACGCATGAATGCTTCTAGATCTTTCGCGTTCGCTGCAATGGTTTTGCCCATTAAGCTAGAACGGCCCACTTCAAGATGAAGCTGCTCGATTTCTGCTTCAGTCAACAATACTGGTTTAGTCGTCATATTCTTTGTCACCCTCAATAAAGAGTTTATCTGCTTAAACTTTGATTAAATTTTCAAACTTCATATAAAGTAATACAATATGAGCTTTAATTATACCTATTCGTCGCTAAATGATGAGTAGAGTCACACAATTAGCCATAAGCCATTGATGTAGCTGACTAATGGTAAATATTGGCCATTTATTAAGTTGTTGATTTATTTACGCTATATAAAGTATCGCTTGATCGATATCACACAAATTTAGATATATTGTATTACAATTGAACTCATTCCCTTATGATGGATGCAAGTTAAGTAACACTTAAAAGATTTAAACAGATTAGGAGATACACAATGAACTCTTTCTTTATCCTAGATGAAAACCCATGGGAAGAACTTGGTGGCGGCATTAAGCGTAAAATCGTTGCTTACACTGACGATCTAATGGCAGTACACCTATGTTTTGATAAGGGCGCGATTGGCCACCCTCATACTCACGAAATCCATGACCAAATCGGTTACGTAGTTCGTGGCAGCTTCGAAGCTGAGATTGAAGGCGAAAAGAAAGTCCTTAAAGAAGGCGATGCTTACTTCGCTCGTAAACACATGATGCACGGTGCAGTTGCACTAGAGCAAGACAGCATCCTTCTTGATATCTTCAACCCTGCGCGTGAAGATTTCCTAAAATAATAAACAGCGCAACCTCAGTTGCTAAGGTAAGCATATGAAATCATTAAACATCGCGGTCATTGGCGAGTGCATGGTTGAGCTACAAAAGAAACAAGACGGGCTTAAGCAAAGTTTCGGTGGCGACACACTAAATACTGCACTTTACTTGTCTCGCTTAACAAAAGAGCAAGATATCAACACGAGCTACGTAACAGCACTAGGCACTGACCCATTCAGTACCGACATGTTAGAAAAGTGGCAAGCGGAAGGTATCGACACTAGCTTAATTGCTCAGCTTGATCACAAACAACCAGGGCTTTACTACATCGAGACCGATGAAACTGGTGAACGCAGTTTCCACTACTGGCGTAATGATGCTGCAGCAAAATTCATGTTTGACCAGGAAGACACACCTGCTCTACTTGACAAGTTATTCTCTTTTGATGCGGTTTACCTAAGCGGTATTACGCTTGCTATCTTGACAGAGAATGGACGCACGCAGCTATTCAACTTCTTAGACAAATTTAAAGCGCAAGGCGGCCAAGTATTCTTCGACAATAACTTCCGTCCAAAACTTTGGGAAAGTCAACAAGAAGCGATTTCTTGGTACTTGAAGATGCTTAAGTACACTGACACGGCTCTACTGACGTTCGATGACGAGCAAGAGTTGTACGGCGACGAAAGCATTGAACAGTGTATTGCACGTACGTCTGAATCTGGTGTGAAAGAGATCATCATTAAACGTGGTGCTAAAGACTGCCTAGTAGTTGAAAGCCAAAGCGCTCAGTACGTTGCTCCAAACCCAGTAGACAACATTGTTGATACTACAGCGGCTGGCGACTCGTTCAGCGCGGGCTTCCTAGCTAAGCGCTTAAGCGGTGGCAATGCACGTGATGCAGCGTTAGCAGGTCATATTGTGGCAGGGACTGTGATTCAGCATCCAGGTGCTATCATTCCTCTAGAAGCGACGCCTGATCTGTCTCTATAATTACGCACTTTAACTATTAATCAAGGGTTTGCTTAGTTGAAAGCAAGCCCACATTTAACGTGAGAAAGAATTCATGACGACATTAAATGAACAACTAGCAAACCTAAAAGTAATTCCTGTAATCGCTATCAACCGTGCTGAAGACGCTATCCCTCTAGGTAAAGCACTTGTTGAAAACGGCATGCCATGTGCAGAAATCACGCTACGTACAGAATGTGCAATCGAAGCGATTCGCATCATGCGTAAAGAATTCCCAGACATGTTAATTGGTTCAGGTACTGTACTGACTAACGAGCAAGTTGACGCATCTATCGAAGCTGGCGTTGATTTCATCGTAAGCCCAGGTTTCAACCCGCGCACTGTTCAATACTGTATCGATAAAGGCGTTGCAATCGTACCGGGTGTTAACAACCCAAGCCTAGTGGAACAAGCAATGGAAATGGGCCTTCGCACGTTGAAGTTCTTCCCTGCTGAGCCTTCTGGCGGTACTGGCATGCTTAAAGCACTAACAGCGGTTTACCCTGTTAAATTTATGCCTACTGGTGGTGTAAGCTTGAAGAATGTAGATGAATACCTATCGATCCCTTCTGTACTTGCGTGTGGCGGTACTTGGATGGTTCCAACTAACCTTATCGACGAAGGTAAGTGGGAAGAACTAGGCAAGCTGGTTCGTGACGCAGTTGATCACGTTAACGCTTAATCTGTTTTAGATTGAGTGATGAAGCCTCACCTCGGTGGGGCTTTTTGTTATCTGTCATTTATTGCGCTGACTAACCGTAAACACGCTCAATCAACGTTTTGTTTCCCCTATACCCTATCGCCTATCCAGTTTCTTATCCAGCCCCTTACCCAGCAATGGTCCTTTTCGATACGTCATCAAGCATCTCTCATGGCATGCACTGAAGACCACAATAGACAAAGTGCACCGCAAAATGTGTCCCGTCATCGAGTTTAACGCCCACTCAGCGACAAAAATTCCAAATACGCACCTCTATGGCACAAAAAACAAACAAATAGCATAGAAAGGCTTCATAGCCGCAGATAAACAGAAAATAGCGAAGTGAAAACAATGAGCTACACTTGAAATCTCAATACAAAAATTTTCAGTATAGAGCTCTAAATTAACGTGAATGTCGTCGCACAACACATCTATTTGTAGCACATTTGTTACGGTTATAATTAAAATCTTATAGATACGGCAAAGTAAGCGCTTTTGTTTATATTGTAATACATATAAACATTTAACCCTCAATTTATTTTAGATCTCAAACAAAATACACTCACATTTAAATTCAATTAAAACAAATACTTATATAACCACGTGTTAGAGTCCGAAAAATCAATGCGACCTAGATCATACTAAAGACATATTGTAGTACAAATAAACCTTGGGACGCGTTAATCTAAGCCCAGTTAATTATGATATTTAAAAGGCTGAAAAGATGACTATTGATACTTTTGTTGTTCTCGCCTACTTCTTCTTTTTAATCGCGATTGGTTGGATGTTCCGTAAGTTCACCACCTCTACAAGTGATTACTTCAGAGGGGGCGGCAAAATGTTGTGGTGGATGGTTGGTGCAACTGCCTTCATGACACAATTTTCAGCATGGACGTTTACAGGTGCCGCAGGACGCGCATTCAATGACGGTTTCGTTATTGTAATCCTATTCTTAGCCAATGCTTTTGGCTACTTCATGAACTATATGTACTTCGCTCCAAAGTTCCGCCAACTTCGTGTGGTAACGGCGATCGAAGCTATTCGTCAGCGCTTTGGTAAAACGTCTGAACAGTTCTTCACATGGGCAGGTATGCCGGACAGCCTTATCTCTGCAGGTATCTGGCTAAACGGTCTAGCTATCTTTGTAGCAGCGGTATTCAACATCCCAATGGAAGCTACCATTGTGGTAACGGGTATGGTTCTAGTATTGATGGCAGTAACCGGCGGCTCTTGGGCGGTTGTTGCTTCTGACTTCATGCAAATGCTTGTAATCATGGCCGTGACAATCACTTGTGCGGTAGCAGCTTACTTCCACGGTGGCGGCTTAACTAACATTGTTGCTAACTTCGACGGCGACTTCATGTTAGGTAACAACCTAAACTACATGAGCATCTTCATCCTTTGGGTTGTATTCATCTTCGTGAAGCAGTTCGGTGTAATGAACAACAGCATCAACGCATACCGTTACCTATGTGCAAAAGACAGTGAAAACGCACGTAAAGCGGCAGGCCTAGCATGTATCCTTATGGTTGTTGGTCCACTAATTTGGTTCCTACCACCTTGGTACGTTAGTGCATTCATGCCTGAGTTCGCTGAGCAATACACATCAATGGGCGACAAAGCCGGTGATGCTGCTTACCTAGCATTCGTACAAAACGTAATGCCAGCAGGTATGGTTGGTCTTCTTATGTCAGCAATGTTCGCTGCAACGATGTCTTCTATGGATTCAGGTTTGAACCGTAACGCTGGTATCTTTGTAATGAACTTCTACAGCCCGATTCTTCGTAAAAATGCGACTCAGAAAGAGCTGGTTATTGTAAGTAAGATAACGACTATCATGATGGGTATTTTCATCATTGCGATTGGTCTATTCATTAACTCTCTGCGTCACTTAAGCTTGTTCGATATCGTAATGAACGTAGGTGCGTTGATTGGCTTCCCAATGCTTATCCCTGTCCTACTAGGTATGTGGATTCGTAAGACACCTGACTGGGCTGGTTGGTCTACTCTAGTGGTTGGTGGTTTCGTTTCTTACATCTTCGGTATCTCTCTGCAAGCAGAAGACATCGAGAACCTATTTGGTCTAGAAACAGCGCTTACAGGCCGTGAATGGAGCGACTTGAAAGTAGGTCTTAGCTTAGCTGCTCACGTAGTGTTCACAGGTGGTTACTTCATCATGACTTCTCGCTTCTACAAAGGCCTATCGCCAGAGCGTGAGAAAGAAGTTGACCAACTATTCACTAACTGGAACACGCCGCTTGTAGCGGAAGGTGAAGAGCAACAAAACCTAGATACTAAACAGCGTTCAATGCTTGGTAAGCTTATCAGCACAGCAGGTTTCGGTATCCTAGCAATGGCTCTGATTCCAAACGAACCAACAGGACGCTTGTTGTTCCTACTATGTGGTTCAATGGTACTAACCGTTGGTATCCTATTGGTTAACGCATCTAAAGCTCCGGCTAAGATGAACAACGAGTCAGTTGCTAAATAGCTAAATAAGCAGCTAACAAGTTAAACCAAAATGAAGCCCATGTTATTCGATAACATGGGCTTTTTGTTTGTCTTCGGTTTATCAAAACGGAATATGAAACGCACCTCGATCAATGCTCACAAACCATAGAAATACCTATCTCCTGCCCTCGTTTCATCTTCTTTTCCAACCTTTCCAATGGTTTGATCTCTTTCTCTGATTGTTTCTGTTACTTTGAATGACAACACAAACACAACAGACAATTACAATGAAAAAAACATCACTATTACTTGCCTACATTGCTCTGGCACTTTCTGGTGTCGCACACGCTGACCAGCTAGAAGACATTCAAAAATCAGGTACTCTGCGTGTGGGCACCACAGGTGACTACAAGCCTTTCTCTTACTTCGATGGTAAAAGCTACTCTGGCTACGATATCGACGTTGCACAGCACATCGCGGAACAATTAGGCGTTGAATTGAAGATTGTTCGTACCACATGGAAAGATCTACTGGCCGATCTAGACGACGATAAGTACGACATCGCAATGGGCGGCATTACACGTAAAATGCAGCGTCAGTTAAACGCGGAACAAACTCAAGGCTACATGACCTTTGGTAAGTGTTTCTTGGTTGCGAAAGGCACCGCAGAACAGTACGACAGCATTGAGAAAGTGAACCTTTCTTCTGTTCGTGTGGGCGTGAACATTGGCGGCACTAACGAGATCTTTGCCGACGCGAACTTGCAGAACGCAAGCTTCACACGCTACGAGAACAACCTCGACGTACCGAAAGCAGTAGCAGAAGGCAAAGTTGATGTGATGGTAACAGAAACGCCTGAAGGTCTATTCTATCAAGTAACTGACGAACGTCTTGAAGCGGCACGCTGCGAAACTCCATTCACCAACAGTCAGTTCGGCTATCTGATTCCTAAAGGTGAACAACGTTTGTTGAACACGGTGAACTTCATTATGGATGAGATGAAATTGAAAGGTGTTGAAGAAGAGTTCCTGATCCACAACTCCCTTAAGTAACTCTTTTCAATTTATACCGTAACAAAAAAGAGGCCAGCAATGCTGGCCTCTTTCGTTATGGTTCAATGGTTCGCTTTAACCGTGAGTTATCACATTCTGCTGTACCAATGCATCCAGAATGTCCGAAGGCATGGTGCTACTTAAGGTTAGCTGTGGCGCAAGGTCTTCAACCACAATCACCTGTTCCGTAGTACCTAAGCCATCCGGGTTGATCGTAAGCTCAATATCATCCCCGTCCACTTTCGCGTCTATTTGTTGTAGCAACGCGGTCATGTCTGGAGATGTATTTTTAAGCTCCGGCAACACTTCTCTCAAGTCAATGCTGTCCCCTTCCGACAAATCAAAGTCGGTAATCGTATCTTCAACACCATCTTCGATGTTAAGCCATACGAACGAGTCCATACCATCACCACCAGTCAGAATGTCTGAGCCTCCGCCGCCAATCAGGGTGTCGTTACCGTCACCGCCAACAAGCGTATCGTCACCTGCGCCACCTTCAAGTCGATCATTCCCTGAACCACCCGTTAAGTCAGTCGCATTAGCACCAGCCAGTAACTGAACATCATCGGTTTCCGAAGCCAAGTTAATATCAACTGCGTTAGACACAATGTTCAAGTTAAGGTCAATCGATGCAGAGGTTGCTGTATCGTTGTTGTCAGTTTCTTCAGAAACCGCCTCGACTTTCAGTGTGTAGTTACCTGGAGTTTGAGAAAGCCCAACCGCTTGCAAGCTTTCAATTGCATCTGCCGTTGCTACCCAAACACCACCGCCAAGATCCGTCACAGAACCCGCAGCACTGGTGATTTGAGCGCCAGCAGGTACATCACTGATATGCAGCGTTAGCTCTTCTGTAATGTCCGTTAAGGCTGCGATAATCCCAACTAAAGGAATGCCACTCGCACTCACAGACTGACTCGCAGTAATGTTTCTCACGTAGTTAGTCGCACTATCGATAGACAGGGTTGGTGCATTCGCCACTGGCGTCACCGCGATGTTGTAAACCACAGGTGCTGTCTCTATCGCAATACCTGAAGGGTTGCCGCTGTCTTTGGCGACAACTTCTAATCCAATGCTATTAGTTGGAGACAGGCTCGCATCAAGGAAAACACCATTTGGACTGGTTGGCGTATCAATCAACGCATTCAGGTCACTCAATGTCCCCACTAAGATGACTGAACCCGTGTTGTTGCCGTTAACAACAACCGTCGTCACTGCTGGAAGTGATACATTCAATGTACCGTAATCCACCGTCAGCGTGACGGTCATCAGATCATCAGAAAATGTATCTACATAATCAGGGTCACTGATATTGATACCACTCAACAGTTGACCAGCATCCTCGTCAATAACCGTAGTGACACTGTCACCATTAACGACCGGTGTATCGTTCACTCCATCGACAATCGCGGTGATCTCCGCTGTATCCGTTAGGAAGTCATTAGCGCCGTTGGTTGTACCATCATCCTCTACGGTATAGGTAAACTTAACGTTGCCGTTGTATTCATCAGCTGCCGTAAATACCCAGTATGGGCCAGTGATCGTAGCATCATCAGCACCACCTACGTTCTCGAAGCGTTGTAGTTGACCTTGGCCTTCATCGAGCGCCAGATTAGTCACGGTAATCGTGTCGTTTTCCGGATCGCTCGTCGCAGCAATTAAATCGCCCTCTTTGATGATCAACTGACCTTCTTCAAGGATGTTGCCTAAGTCGATGTCCGTTGCTACAGGAGCGTCATTCACTTCCGTTACTTCAAGACTAATTTCAGCACTGTCGGTTAGGAAGTCATCCGCGCCATTAGTTGTACCGTCATCAGTAATTGAGTAATTGAATTTAACGTCACCGTTAAAGTCGTTGTCCGCTACAAATAGCCAGAATGGTCCGGTAATCGCCGCGTCATCGGCGCCACCTGCATTTTCAAAGCGGGTTAGTTGACCTTGGCCTTGAGTCAGGGTCACACCCATGACGGTGAGGTTGTGGTTTTCAAGATCAGAGCTTGCTGCAATTAAGTCACCTTCAACGATAACAAGCTGGCCTTCCTCGGCAATCGAACCTAAATCAACATCTGTCGCGACAGGCGCATCGTTCACTTCCGTCACCTTAATGGTGAACGTAGTTTGATTAGTTTGAGCCGTATTCGGATCACCCGCGTCAATCAAGCCGTTATTACCACCATCATCGAGCGTTGCATTGATCGTGACTAAACCACTCTGGTTGAGGTAATTCTGGTCTGGATCGGGTTTGAACGTCACTGCTCCATTGGTCAATGCGGTATTGATATCGGCTTCTTTACCGGTAATCACCAATGAGCCACCAGGTTGCAATACAAACGTCACGTCAGGTGAGCTCGTAAACTCAAACACACCTTGCGCTCCCGGAAGTGTTTGATCGACTTGCAACGTAAGAACATACGGAGCGTCTGGATTATCAAAGTTAGCATCAACGTCGTAGATACTAAAGTTGTCGATAGCAACACTAATGTCTTCCGATGTTTCAATATTCGTTACGTTCACAAAGATCGGTTGATCGTTAATAGGATCAATCACCAGATCAACATCGAAGCTGGTTGGCGTCCCCAAATATTCGGTGTTATCAGCGTCAGTATCCACAGAGCGAACGGTAATCTGCAGCGGGCCATTAATGCCTAATACATTACCCGTATCGCTATTGTGTTCACCTGAATTGAATACGATCTTATCGAGCGACTGTGCAGGAACATCAAGTGTCCAAAGCTGCGTAACTGGATCATAACTAGCCAAGGTTGTGCCGTCTGGATAATAGATAGAGGCATCTTGAGGAACGCCCGCAACTTCTACTCGAAGTGTCTCTGGTGCATTCTCGGTATAAGTGCCGTTGCCCGTTGCAGATAGCTCTTTATCCAAAATCGTCGCATTGATTTCGATATCAATGTTTTGACCTTCGTTACCTGTCACAGAATCTGTTGGATTAGTATCAACATCATCACCCACAGGTACCACATGCAGCTTAAAGCTTGGCAGATTTGATGCTGCAGTAGGCACACCCAACAAAGATTCTTGAGTAAATACGGCAACACCAAATTCAGCCGTACCACTGAAGTCCTTAGGCGGTAAAATCGAAATCTCACTCAAGTCGAACGATAACCCTGATGCTTGAGGTAGTTGAACACTCCACTCACCACCACCATTATTCTTCACCGTGTATGCCGAACCAGCATCTGCACGCATCTGGAAGCCATCAGGTACATCTGTAAACTTAATCGACACAAACTGTTCTGAGCTATCAAGGTCAGTCAGTGCAATCGATACAGGCCCTGTGCCCGACAAAGAAATCAGCTGGTCCTCAGTACCCGTAATCTCGATAACATCAGGATCGCTACCCGGGCCAGTGACAGACACGTCATCCACCACAGGAACGACTTCAAAACTGACATTGGTAGAGAAAGTATCGGTATCAGTCGCGCTGCCAGTTGGCGAAGCTGCATCATTGTATGTAGCAGTATCGGTAATCGTCCCGCTGACATTCACTTGCACCTGATTTACGTCATTATCTGTTGGGTAATTTAACGCCGGTCGGAATAGTACATTATCCAACGCGCCTGCATTAATCTCAGCTTCATTAAAGGTCACCGATGTGCCAAGCGATACCCCTGCGCTGGTATAGAAAGCCCCAACACTCGTGTCATTTAACGTCAGTGTGATAGAGGTGAATTTTTCGTCACCACCTTCAACTCCGCTTACTTGGTCATCAATGGTCGAGCTGAAATCAAGTTGGATATAGGTATCTTCGTAGCCGACTGGATCTTGCCCTGCTTGACCGTCGGTATCGACAGGGTTAAACGAATCGTCAAGCGAACCAACGACAGTAACGTCAATATCTGGGTTACCTTCAACATCAGGAGCAACTTTAATGACTACTTCTGTCACTAGAGTTTTCTCATCCCCCGACAATACGTCTTTAGTTACTATCGTCAACGGCAACCTAAAGTCGCCGGAGTAGTCGGCTGGTAAGTTAAGCAGTAGTCCAGAGAGGTCGGTCGAGACCCCTTGATCGACGGTAGTCTGGAATACATATTTGCCATTAACAAAGTCTAGGTCGCTGCTTCCCGATAAACTAATTGGGAAGGTGACTTCGTTCACCGCTCCTGGATTAATGGTCACACTGTCATCAATAATGATGGTCACTTGATCAGTTGAGTCATCTTCGCCCGAGAAAGTAATTAAACCATTCAATGCCGTACCTAGATCTAACTGGGTGTCCTCAATCGCATCAACAACACTGTCTGGTGTTATATCAATATCGGCTGCAACCTTAGTACTCCCAGCCACCACTTGAGGGAATGACAGAGTGACTTCTCCGTCCCTACGAGCGGCCGTAGATGACTCAACCTCAGCACCATCACCTCGGTCTATTACCGTGCTAAAGATATCCATCTTGATGTCATTGAACCCTCCTGCCCCGCTGTTTCCTGAAGGAAGAACAAGGCCGTTCGATGCACTGATGCTAAATATGTCTTCATTCGTTACAACCCAGCGCCCATTGCCTTCATAAGCAGCGCCAATAACGAGCAGTTGATTGAGTACAGCATCTGATAGCTCCGAACCGTCCACGTTTGTTAATTCAATAACTAACTGGTCAACTTCTTCGATAGCGGACGAAGCATCTGTTTCTTGATATCGAATGACGAACTCATCCGTAACCGATGTATTATCGCTGTTGGTTGTGAACTTAAGCACGCCAGTGTTTGCATCAGCAACTACGGTTGCTAGTGCTCCAGTACCCAGCACATCATCGACGATAAGCTTGTTGCTAGCGTCTTTCGGCTCAACGACTGGACGTACGATAACATCAATCGAGCCCGTGATTGTCGCGGTAGCGATGCCCTGACCAGGATCAGTCGCATCAACATACTCATGATCTCGCTCTTCGATCATGACAACCGTATTAAGCGTAAAGTCGGTGCTCGAGTCTTGTTCAGGTGTGATCTGAATAAAATTATTGTTCAGTGCAATTTGAGTAAACTCTTCTGCCGTCTGTCCACTCTTCGGCGTAATGGTTAAAGTGCCTGCTGAAGCATCGTAAACCCAAGTTACATCGCCATTAACCACAACACTTTCAACATCTGTCGGAATGGCACTGATCACAATAGAAGTGAAATGCTCATCATCATCAATATAATCAGTACCCTCTGGGTGCCAATCAATACTGATCGCCGTATCTTCATCGCCATTAGTGACTGTGCTGTACGTCGCTGAGGTATCGATTCTAGGTTCGACTAACACTCGCACTTCTTGGTCAAACGTAAGCGTATGACCGTCATTCTCAGTCACGATCACTTTACCCTGAATGTGAATGTTCTCTGTTGAAGAATCGACAGGTCTGATGCGGATTCCTGAGGTTTTACCTGCGTCAGTGATGTTCGCTTCGTAGATAGGTTTAGAAAGATCGGGGCTACCACCCGGACCGGTTTCGTAACCGACAAAGTTAAGGTCAATAATGGTACCGTCACCGTCTTCCAGAATAACGCCATCAGGAATACCCGAGAGGATAACGGTTATGGATTCTGAACCATCGTCAGGTAATGGGGTTTGATCTACTGCTGCAGGATCAGGTCTTCTCTCTCCCGACAACACGGTGAAATCAAGCTCGGCGTAGCTGTCTCCATTCTGGCTCTCTTGGATCGTGGTTTGAACACCAGGTGTTGTGCCATCGGTGATTGCTGTCCAAGCCGTACCGTTTGTACCGCCATAAGGAATATCTGCAACCCCTTTAACCTCAACGTTAACCGTTTTAGTTCCTAGGATTTCTTCATCAACTTGTGCACCAGTAGAGAGGTTCGCAGTGTCTTTAACCACACCGGTTACATCAAAAGTAAAATCGACATTGCTGTGTTTAGTTGGAACAACCTCAACATTAGCCAAATCGGAATATGCGATTTCTTGATAATTGGTACCATTAACGGTAGGAACTACCGTGGTTGTACCTACAAAGTAAAGCACTGCGCCTTCTGTGATATTACTGATACGGACAAACAGTTCTTCAGAGCCATCTGTGTCCACCGACCCTGTCATGGTAATGACTTCGTCTAACGTGAATGCGTCTTTGTTGTCCAAAGGGCCAATGTAATCAGGGTCATCGATATTGTCTTCGTTGATCTTGATACGACTCACACTGAATTTTCCTGGGTCGGCGTCAGCAGTGACATCAATAATGATGTTTTGCTCTACAGAACGAGCTTGAGTTTTATCATTTGCTCCGCCATTGGCGGTATCTTCATAAGGGTTCAGTGTTTCCTTTGTAACCGCTATTGCTTTGAATTCAATCTGACCAGAGAAGTTATCGATCGGGTTAACTACGGTGCTGTTAATGTCTTCTGCCGCTATTTCATATACACCATCCGTCGTCAGCGTAAGCACATTGCCGTTCTTATCAAGCAGCTCGAACTTCCCATCACCTTGAACAGCCTCAAGTTCATAGGTAATCGTCTCAGTATTACTGTTATCTTGCGACTCTGCGTTCAGCTGCAAAGTAACGTTGTCTTCATCTTCGTTCACTTGATAATGATAAGTGCTGTTGGAATCATCCCAAGTCGCTATATCAGCCACCGCTTCAATCTCGATTCTGAAGTTTGAGTTGATGGTGTGATCCGTGGAGCCATTTTTCTCAATTTCAAGCTCATAACGAACTCGCCCACCAGTTTCATCCGA
Organism: Vibrio sp. 10N.286.52.F8; assembly: GCF_041468745.1. NCBI lineage: Bacteria > Pseudomonadati > Pseudomonadota > Gammaproteobacteria > Vibrionales > Vibrionaceae > Vibrio > Vibrio sp. 10N.286.52.F8. Next base: position 215,051 of record NZ_JBFRJF010000019.1, on the reverse strand, counting down.
ACTAGCGTGTTGGTCCGGAACAAAGAACAGGTTGTCTATCGTCGCGATAGTTTGTCTTGGTTCACTCGGGTTTGGAGCAAAGCTTTGTTCAAGTTCAGGAGAACCAAATATAATGCTTCCATTTGACTCAGGTACCAATTCAATGTAATCAGCACCATCAAAGTAATAAAAAGTACCTTGGTGACTATCACCTCCGTTCGGGCTTTTAATCGTCAACTGCCCAATAGATTCAGCATTATCTTGGTCATACAGACTAACTTGCAGCGCAACTTGAGCTGGTGCATTAGGCAAACCATTTTGGTTATCTTGAACGTTCTCAAGAGTCGGTTCATCACCCGTTGCGTAAGGTATCGTTAAATCTCTACCCGCATCCTCGAAGGTAGTCACTTTCAGCGCGATTCTTGTAGAGTCCCTATCTGTAATCGTGATATCTAACGGTGTTTCAGAGGTATCTAAATCGCCGTCCGTCGCAATCACGTTAATCGAGAAGTCGATGGTGTCAAGACCGTCATGATCGAGATAACCGTTAGCTCTGAATTCAACCTCGCCATTTGAGTTAATACGAAGTCGACCAAGCTGTCGAGTATCAACGCCTCCATTACCATCATCCGTTTGCTCGTAAACGCGAACCTGTTGGCTGCCAATGTTTAAATCGAAGTCACTACTGTAAGGCCCACTGTTCTCAGCTCGGAAAACAATTCCACTTCCGTCAAAGGCCTCAATTTTGCTCAGTACTGCGCCATCAGAACCCACATCAGTCGCATCAGCAAACATATCGACTTTAGAACCATTATAGTTCTGACCTTCAATACGAGTAATCGACTGAGTTGTCACTAATGGAACATCATCCGTCACTGTGATTGTCAGATTGATTGCGTTTGATTGGTCTTGGTCAAAGTCTTCAGCCACGACCGAGAAACCAAGTTCGATGTTGTTTTCATCGGCACCATCAGGGTGTTTAAGAGGTTTAAACAATTCAAACTGATAGCTGTTATCCGAGGTATCGAAAATAATCTCGAACACGGCCTCATTGCTGGTCACCGTTTGAGCAACATAGGTAAACGTGCTTCCTGAGATAGAAACAGGCAGCCACTCTAAATTTTCCCCATCGGAAGTTAAGCCAGTCAGAACCAAATCTTCATCGACTAATTCGTACTTAACAACACCATCAGCACCTTCATCGACCGTGAACAGTCCATTAATAACGGTATCTTCAGATTGATCCGAACCTATGCCTGTAAGATCGTCTTCATCGACAACCGTTTCGCCCGTCGGCGCACTCATTACTGGCGCATCGTCTAGCACCTCGATTGGCAATACATATTGGTTAGAATCATCGCCGTCACCATCAACCGCAACGACATCAAATGGAATCGTTAAGGTATTGGAATTCGGGCTTGTTGGATGGTTTAGAGGACCTAGCAACGTAAACGTATAAGAGCCGTCATTCGCTAGCGCGAGCGTGAAGATAGGAGTTCCACTTGTCGTCGTACCTTGATAGGTCGTTGTGTTGGCGGCACCTGTGACTTCTGTAATAGAAATCGCTTCAGTTCCAGAGGTCAATGTCGCTTCAAGCGCAGAGATATTACGCAGTTCGTAAACCTCTACTTGGTCTGCACCTTCTGTGGTAACAAATGCACCTGTTGCTTGAGAAATCGCAGAGCCGAGATCATCTTCATCAACCACAAATGTGCTGGTCGCTGTCGTATCGGTAATGACAGGCACATCATCGGTGATAGTAACGGTCAAAGGTTTCATCACAGAGTCGGTATTGTCTTGGTCGACCGCGATCACTGGCAGAGTGAATACTTGATCGTTGTTGCCTTGCACAGGCAGATGATCGAGCTCTTCCAACAAAGTGAAGGTGTATTCGCCTAGCACTACACTATTAAAAGTGATGGTAAAGATATCCGTTTGAACACCCCCACTCTCAACGAAACCAATATAGGTTCCGCTGTTGGCTGGATCTTCTTTAAGCTGAACCACTAGGCCATCCGATTTCAAATCACCAGACGTGTTGAACTGAGTGGTATCAATACGGAAATAGCTCACATCATCACTTCCCGCTGTGAAAGCAATGGTTTCAGTTTGGCTCACAGGTAAGCCCGGTGAAGAGCCATCAACCAAATTGGCTTCAGCCAACGCGACAGTCGGTACGGTGTCGATAGTTGGTGGCGCGCCATCGGCAATAGTTAACGTCACTGTAGACGTCACGATATCGCCATCTTTATCTTCAGATGTCACCGTAATGGTCTTGACGATATCGCCACCTGAGTGGTCTAGATTGCGGTTAGGTTCAAAACGTACATCACCTTCGAGTGTGATAAACAAAGAACCTTCTACAAATACAAATTCTTGCTCACCAGTGTTCGTTTGTACCAAGGCTGTTTCAACTTGATTGTCATACACAAATTTAGTGACTGTCGCGCCATCTGCACTTTGCGCAGGCATCACATCAAACGTTGTTGTGGTCGGCGTGCCCGTACTTGGCTCTGTGATGTTGAGCGCACCTGATTGCATCAGCTGAACATCATCGGTGATGGTGACAGTCAGCGGTTTAGACGCTGAAATATCACCATCGGTATCTTCTGCATAAACAGAAAGATCAAAGCTCAGATCGTTATTTCCTAAACCATCAACATGATCTAAACGTTCAAGCAAAGTAAACGTATATTGGCTTGGGTTCGTGTCATCAAAATCTAGAGTGAATATGGTTTTCTCCACACCCATTCCATCAGTGGTAAAGGCAATGTAGTCGCCAGAGTTTGCAGGATCTTCACGTAAACTCAGTGACAAACCATCCGACTTCAACGCGCCGTTAGTATTGAATAGCCCTACTTCCACCACTATTTCAGCAATATCATCACTGCTTGCAAGTGAAGTAATGGTTTGAGTGATACTCACAGGATTTACACTAGGCGTCGAACCATCCGCAAGTAAGCTTTCTGACAATGCCACACCCGGCACAACGTCGATTGTTGGTCCATCACCATCAACAATGGTGAGCGTAACCGTCGACGAAAAGATATCGTTATCAAAGTCTGAAGACGTGAACACGATTGACTTAACAATGTTCCCTGCAGAGTGATCAAGGTTTCGATTTGGCTCAAACCTTACATCACCATCTAATGTCACAAACAATGAACCTTCAATGAAAACAAACTCTTGTTCGCCACTGATGTTCTGATTCAGAGTAATTGGAGAACCACCGTCATACGTGAACTGCGTAATGTTCGCGCCGTCTGCACTTGGTATTGGCATCACATCAACGGTAGTTGTTGTTGGAGTACCAGAATTTGGCTCGGTAATGGTTAAGAAGCCATCTTGCATTTGCTGGATGTCATCTTCTATCGTAACCACCACATCGCGCTTTGTTGACTCAGAATCATCGGTATCAACAGCATAGATAGGTAAGCGGAAAGTAAGGTCGTTGTTGAGCACGCCATCAAGGTGATCAAGCGCCTCAATCAAGGTAAGTGTAAACTGAGCTTTGTTTGCACTATCAAAGCTAATGGTAAATACATCGGTAACGTTACCCATACCATCATCGGTATAACCAATGTAGTCACCAGCAGAAGAAGGATCTTCTTTTAGTTGAACAACAAGACCACTTGATTTCAACAGATCGCCAGGATTGAATTCGTTGGTCGCAATTCTAAAGTGACTAAAATCATCACTTCCTTCGGTGTAAGTGATTGTATGAGTCGAACTTACCGGAGAACCAGTTGGCGTAGAGCCATCCGCTAGGTTGACTTCCGATAAGTTAACATCTGGAACCACGTCAATAACGGGATCGATACCGTCTTTGATCGTTAAGGTGACATCCGCGGTATCTGTATCGTTATCAAAATCACTGGTGGTGACGACAATCGTTCTTACAATGTCGCCGGATGAATGGTCAAGATCTCGGCTCGGTTCAAAACGAACCTCCCCTTCAATGGTGATGTACAGTAAGCCGTCGGTTACTGTAAAGACTTGTTCTATAGAGATGCTTGGGTCTAACGTTACAGCGGTGCCACCATCGTAAGTAAACTGTGTCACTTTCGCGCCATCAGCACTCTGCGTTGGCATAACATCAATGATTGGCGTCGTTGGTGGCGTACCCGATGCCAAATCAGCTAATGAAGGCTCGATGATACTCAAGGTACCATCTTGAACGCCTTGTACGTCATCGGTGATCGCAACCGTCATAGGCGACATTGCAGAATCATCACCATCCGCATCAACCGCTAAAACAGGGACATCGAAGCTTAGTATATTGTTTTGTAATCCATCTACATGATCTAACGCTTCAAGCAGTGTGAACGTGTATTGCCCTAAATTGCTCGTCGAGAAGCTGATCGTGAAGACGTTGGTTTCTACGTTAGAACCGTCTTTGACGAAGCCAATGTAATTACCAGAATTAGCTGGCTGCTCTTTTATTTCGACATCTAGGCCGTTCGATTTCAAAGCCCCTGAAGTATTGAACTGCGTAGGGTCAATTCTGAAATGGCTTACGTCGTCACTACCCGCTGTGTAGGTAATGGTTTGTGTCATTGTCACTGGATTACCGGTTGGCACAGAGCCATCGGCCAGATCCACTTCAGATAACGCAATTCCGGGAACAAGATCGATAGTAGGAAGGTCACCATCAACAATCTTCAGTGTCACGGTAGATGAGACGATATCGCCATCGAGGTCAACAGACGTCACCTCAATCGACTTGGTAATATCACCACTCGTGTGATCTTGATTTCGCACAGGCTCGAATCGTATCTCACCTTCTGTGGTAATAAATACAGAACCTTCAGTGAACACAAACTCTTGCTCGCCATTCACATTGAGATCAAGGCTTTCTGCACTGTTTCCATCAAACACAAATGAAGTGATTTTTGCTCCATCTGCGCTCTGATTTGGCATCACGTCCAGAGTATTCGATGTTTCGACGACTCCAGCAGGCTCACGACTGGTTATTGTGCCGCCTTGCATCAACTGCACATCATCACCAATAGTCACGCCAAGCTGAGAGACTAACGAATCGTCGCCGTCACTATCCACCGCATACACAGGCAGATCAAAACTCAGGTCGTTGTTGCCACGTGCATCTTGATGATCCAAGGCTTCGATTAAGGTAAAGGTGTATTCACCTAAGGTTGTCCCAGAAAAACTCAACGTAAATACTGTGGTTACCGCATTCGACGAGCTGGTTGTAAATCCGATGTAGTTGCCCGACCCTTGCGGATCTTCACGTAATTCAACAGCTAAACCATTCGATGTGAGTGCATCATTGGTATTGAATTCTGTTGGTTCAAGGCGGAAGCGGACCACATCATCACTTTGATTAGTGAAGGTGATGGTTTCGGTTTGACTTACCGCACTGCCACTTGGGGCTGAACCATCCGTCAGGTTCGTTTCAGATAAGCTAACCGTTGGAATAACATCAATGGTTGGAATATCACCATCGGTGATCGTTAACGTAACGGTTGACGTGACTGAGTCTTTGTCGAAATCGCTTGAGGTCACCACTATCGACTTAACAATATCGCCGGCCGTATGGTCAAGATCTCGATTAGGCTCAAAGCGAACTTCACCTTCGAGGGTAATGTACAGTTTGCCTTCTGCGAAGATAAACTGCTGTTCGCCTGCAATATTTTGATCGAGGGTGTTTACGACGCCATCATAAGTGAACTGAGTGATGGTCGCGCCGTCAGCACTTTGGTTTGGCATGACATCAAAAGTAGCCGTGGTCGGTGTACCAGCCGCTAAATCAGCGACGGTCGGCTCGGTAATATTGAGCGCACCACCTTGCATGATTTGAACATCATCATCAATCGTTACATTAAGCTGCGATACCAGTGAATCATCACCATCACTGTCTACCGCATAAACAGGCAGATCAAAGCTCAGATCATTGTTCGCTAGGCCAGCAACATGGTCTAGCGCTTCAAGTAGAGTGAAAGTGTATTCACCTAACGTGGCTGAAGAGAAGCTAATGGTAAACACGGGGACTTCAGCGCTCGAACCGTTGGTAATAAAGCCTATGTAAGTGCCCGGATTAGCAGAATCTTCTTTTATCTCGACCGCAAACCCATTCGATTTCAGTACACCACCGACATTAAACTCAGTTGGTTCAATGCGGAAACTCGTCACATCATCACTTTGGTTAGTGAAAGTAATCGTCTCGGTTTGACTTACAGCGCTACCGCTCGGGCTAGAGCCATCGCTAAGGTTAGTTTCAGATAGAGTAACGCTTGGCACGGCATCGATGGTTGGGATATCACCATCGGTAATCGTCAGCGTAACCGTTGCTGTCACGGGATCGTTATCGAAGTCACTTGAAGTCACCACAATCGACTTCACGATGTCTTCGCTCGTTGTGTGGTCTAAATTACGATTTGGCTCAAAACGCACTTCACCTTCAAGAGTGATAAACAACTCACCTTCTGTGAAGCTAAATTGCTGCTCACCATTGTCAGTTTGATCCAATGTTCGAGTTTGACCATCATACGTAAATTGAGTGATCGTCGCGCCATCGGCACTTTGTTCTGGCATCACATCGATGGTATTGGTTGTCACTGTGCCGTCTGCAAGATTTGGTTCAGTGATATCTAACGTACCACCTTGCATGATTTGAACATCATCACCAATGGTCACGTTAAGTTGAGACACCAACGAGTCATCGCCATCGCTATCGACCGCGTAAACCGGTAAGTCGAAACTCAAATTATTATTTGCGAGGCCATCTACATGGTCTAGTGCTTCAAGTAACGTAAATGTGTATTGACCTAGATTTGTATCCGAGAAGCTAATGGTAAAGACGTTGGTTTCAACATCCGACGTGTCTTTAACAAAACCGATATAATCGCCAGCACTGTTAGGATCTTCTTTTAGCTGAACCGCCAAGTTGTTTGACGTTAACGTACCTAGAGTATTGAACTCTGTTGGCTCGATACGGAACGACTCAACATCGTCACTCTCATGAGTAAACTGAATGACTTTGGTGTCGCTGACCGCAGAGTTAGATGGATCAGAGCCATCGGCTAGATTCGTTTCAGATAGTGAGATTGGCGGAATCACGTCAATGGTCGGAACATCACCATCGGTAATGGTCAGCGTCACTGTTGAGGTAAGAACGTCATCATCGCCATCGCTTGATGTCACAACGATATTTTTAACAATATCGCCTGCTGAGTGGTCTAAATCGCGGTTCGGCTCAAAGCGCACTTCCCCTTGAGTCGTAATAAACAGTGAGCCTTCCGTGAAAGTAAACTCTTGCTCGGTCGCATCATTCGGATCTAGAGAGTAAGCGGTGCCGTCATAGGTAAATTGAGTCACGCTCGCGCCATCAGCACTTGCGGATGTTAATACATCGAAAACGGATGTCGTTGGCGTACCTACAGCTAAGTCAGCCACAGTAGGCTCTTCAATTGTCAGTTCGCCACTTGCCATAACTTGAACATCATCAGTAATCATCACCGATAGTGGTGACATTAACGAATCATCACCGTCGCTATCGACAGCGTAAACAGGCAAGTTGAATGTTAGATCGTTATTGCCTTGAATCGGTGTGTGGTCAATCGCTTCCAGAAGCGTGAAGGTATACTCACCCAAAGTGGTACTGCTGAAATCGAGTGTAAATACCGTGGTTTCGACATTCGAAATATCAGTCGTGAAACCAATGTAATTACCTGAACCTGTTGGCTCTTCTCGAATCTCAATGATCAAGCCATCGGACTTGAGCGCATTGTTAGTATTAAACTCATTTGGCTCTAAACGGAATTTCTCAACGTCATCACTTTGATTAGTGAAAGTGATGGTTTCTGTTTGGCTCACAGCACCAACGATTGGAGAAGAGCCATCTGCTAAATCTGTTTCAGCAAGCGCGATGCTTGGCACCGATTCAATCGTTGGGATATCACCATCAATAATCGTCAGTGTGACAGTGGCCGTTTCAACATCGATATCGCCATCGCTTGACGTAAAGACGAGAGATTTAACGATATCGCCATCTTCGTGGTCTAAATCACGGTTTGGCTCAAAGCGCACGTGACCTTCGATGGTGACGAACACATCACCCTCAGTGAACGTAAATTTCTGCTCACCTGTGATTGTTGGATCTAGAGTTTGAGCGGTACCACCGTCATAAGTGAACTGGGTAATCACTGCGCCATCGGCACTTTGCGCCGTCATTACATCAATGGTATTGGTCGTCACCGTACCGTCAGCTAAATTCGGCTCGGTAATATCCAGCGTACCATTCGCCATGATTTGGACGTCATCACCAATATTCACATTAAGCTGAGACACCAATGAGTCATCACCATCTGAGTCGACGGCATAAACTGGCAAGTCGAAGGTCAGCACGTTGTTATCTAAGCCATCGGCATGGTCTAATGCTTCAAGCAGTGTGAAGGTGTATTCACCTAACGTAGTACCGGAGAAGCTTAAGCTGAAGACAGGAACGTCCGTTCCACCGTCATCAATAAAGCCGGTATAGATGCCTGAGTCTGCTGGGTCTTCTTTCAGTTCAACCGCAATGTTGTTCGACGTTAACGCACCACCCACATTGAACTCAGTTGGTTCGATTCGGAACTTCTCAACATCATCACTTTGGTTGGTAAACGAGATAGTCTCGGTTTGGCTCACCGCACTGCCGCTTGGTGTCGAGCCATCGGCAAGCTGTGTTTCTGATAGCGTCACGCTTGGTACGGATTCGATGGTTGGAATATCGCCATCAGTAATCGTCAGTGTGACCGTTGACGTCACCACATCGTTATCTAAATCACTTGAGGTCACCACAATCGATTTGACGATGTCTTCGCTAACCGTGTGGTCTAGATTGCGGTTTGGTTCGAAGCGTACTTCACCTTCAAGTGTGATAAACAGAGAGCCTTCAGTGAAGATAAACTCTTGCTCGCCGATATCCGTTTGGTCAAGTGTTAGTGGAGTCCCACCATCATAAGTGAACTCAGTAATGGTCGCACCATCAGCACTCTGCTCTGGCATCACATCAATGGTAGTTGTGGTCACCACCCCTACGCCCAGATCAGCGACGGTTGGCTCTTCGATATTCAGGATGCCATTGCTCATGCCTTGAACATCATCTTCGATGGTCACAGTCAGTGACGACATCACTGAGTCATCACCGTCACTGTCTACCGCATAAACAGGAAGATCAAAAGTCAGATCATTCTTCACTAAGCCATCTACATGATCCAACGCTTCAAGCAGGGTGAAGGTGTATTGACCTAAATTGGTATCCGAGAAGCTAATCGTAAACACGTTAGTTTCAACGTTCGAACCATCAGTCACAAAACCGATGTAGCCACCCGGTGTAGTTGGGTCAGCTTTCAGTTCGACCGCCAATCCGTTCGATTTCAGAGCACCACCAACATTGAACTCGGTTGGTTCAATGCGGAAGCTGGTCACATCATCACTTTGAGTGGTGTAAGTAATGGTTTGAGTTGAGCTAACCGCGCTGCTACTTGGTGCAGAGCCATCACTCAGATTGGTTTCCGACAAGTTCACTGTTGGCACATTATCAATAGTCGGGATATCACCATCGGTAATGGTCAGCGTAACCGTTGAGTTCAGCACATCGTTATCCGAATCGCTAGACGTCACCACGATCGATTTCACGATGTCTTCGCTCAGCGTGTGGTCAAGATTACGATTGGGCTCAAAACGCACTTCACCTTCAAGAGTGATGAACAGTTCGCCTTCAGTAAAACTGAATTGCTGTTCACCATTGTCATTCTGATCAAGTGTTCGTAGTTGACCGTCATAAGTAAACTGAGTGATCGTCGCGCCATCAGCACTCTGATTTGGCATCACATCAATGGTGTTAGTTGTTACTGTGCCAGTGGCCAAATCTGCGACGGTTGGCTCGACGATATCTAACGTACTATCTTGCATGATTTGAACATCATCGCCGATGGTCACACTTAACGGTGACATTATTGAATCATCACCATCACTGTCTACCGCATAAACAGGCAGATCAAAGCTGAGGTCGTTGTTGCCTCGAGCATCTTGGTGATCCAACGCTTCAAGTAAAGTGAAAGTATACTCACCTAATGTAGTGTTAGAGAAACTCAGCGTAAATACCGTGGTTTCGACATTCGTCGCACTAGTAGTAAAACCAATGTAGTCACCCGCCCCCGCCGGATCTTCACGTAACTCAACGGCTAAACCGTTCGATTTAAGATCGTCGTTAGTGTTGAACTCCGTTGGCTCAATACGGAAACGAACCACATCATCACTTTGATTGGTAAACGTGATGGTTTGAGTGGAGCTTACCGCGCTGCCACTCGGAGCAGAGCCATCGCTCAGGTTAATTTCAGAAAGCGTAACACTTGGAATAACGTCAATCGTAGGGTTATCACCATCAGTGATCGTCAGCGTAACGGTTGAAGTCACCGGATCGTTATCAAAATCACTTGAGGTCACGACAATCGACTTCACGATATCTTCACTCACCGTGTGGTCTAGGTCGCGGTTCGGCTCAAAGCGCACTTCACCTTCAAGGGTGATAAACAGTTCGCCTTCCGTGAAGCTAAATTGCTGCTCACCATTGTCATTTTGGTCAAGCGTTCGTAGCTGACCATCATAAGTGAACTGAGTGATCGTCGCGCCATCAGCACTTTGGTTTGGCATCACATCAATGGTGTTGGTTGTGATTGTGCCGTCTGCAAGATTTGGCTCGATAATGTCTAACGTACCATCTTGCATGATTTGAACATCATCACCGATGGTCACATTCAGCTGAGACACCAGTGAATCGTCGCCGTCCGTATCAACCGCATAAACAGGCAGCTCAAAGCTCAGATCGTTATTATCTAGGCCATCTGCATGGTCTAGCGCTTCAAGTAAGGTAAAGGTGTATTCACCCAGTGTGCTCGTAGAGAAGGCAATCGTAAACACTGGGACTTCAGCGCCCGAACCATTGGTAATAAAGCCAATGTAAGTACCCGGATTAGCCGAATCTTCTTTTATCTCAACCGCAAATCCATTCGATTTCAGTGCACCGCCCACATTAAACTCGGTTGGCTCAATACGGAAACTGGTCACATCATCACTTTGATTGGTGAAGGTAATCGTCTCAGTTTGACTAACTGCAGTGCCACTTGGCGCAGAGCCGTCATTAAGGTTGGTTTCAGAGAGAGTCACACTTGGCACGGCATCAATGGTTGGGATATCACCATCGGTAATCGTCAGCGTCACTGTGGAAGTCAATACGTCATTGTCTGAATCACTTGAAGTCACCACTATCGACTTCACGATGTCTTCATTAGCCGTGTGGTCTAGATTACGATTGGGTTCAAAGCGAACTTCACCTTCAAGAGTGATGAACAACTCACCTTCTGTGAAGCTAAATTGCTGCTCACCATTGTCAGTTTGATCCAGAGTGCGAACTTGACCGTCATAAGTGAACTGGGTAATCGTCGCACCGTCAGCACTTTGCTCGGGCATCACATCGATGGTATTGGTTGTGATTGTGCCATCTGCAAGATTTGGCTCAGTGATATCTAAAGTACCATCCTGCATGATTTGGACATCATCACCGATGGTTACGTTAAGCTGAGACGCCAACGAATCATCGCCATCGCTATCAACGGCGTAAACGGGTAGATCAAAGCTCAGATCATTATTTGCCAAGCCATCAACATGGTCTAACGCTTCAAGTAAGGTGAAGGTGTACTGGCCTAGCGTACTCGTAGAGAAGGCAATGGTGAACATTGGCACTTCAGTGCCCGAACCGTTGTTAATAAAGCCGATGTAAGTACCTGGGTTAGCAGAATCTTCTTTTATCTCGACCGAAAATCCATTTGATGTCAAAGCGCCACCAACATTGAACTCCGTTGGTTCAATACGGAAGCTTGTCACATCATCACTTTGATTAGTAAAGGTAATGGTTTGAGTTGAGCTAACCGCGCTGCCACTTGGTGCTGAGCCATCACTCAGATTTGTTTCTGACAAGCTCACTGTTGGCACATTATCAATGGTTGGGATATCACCATCGGTAATGGTCAACGTGACGGTTGAGGTCAGCACATCGTTATCGGAGTCACTAGACGTCACCACAATCGACTTCACGATGTCTTCGTTCAGCGTGTGGTCTAGATTACGATTAGGCTCAAAGCGCACATCACCTTCAAGCGTGATGAACAACTCACCTTCTGTGAAACTAAATTGCTGCTCACCATTGTCATTTTGGTCAAGTGTTCGAAGCTCGCCATCATAAGTGAATTGCGTCACCGTTGCGCCATCGGCACTTTGATTTGGCATCACATCAATGGTGTTAGTTGTCACTGTGCCAGCGGCCAAATCTGCGACGGCTGGCTCGACGATATCTAACGTACTATCTTGCATGATTTGAACATCATCGCCGATGGTGACGTTTAACGGAGACATCAATGAATCATCGCCATCACTGTCGACCGCATAAACAGGTAGATCAAAACTGAGGTCGTTGTTGCCACGGGCATCTTGGTGGTCCAACGCTTCAAGCAAAGTGAAGGTATATTCACCTAAAGTGGCGCTAGAGAAACTCAGCGTAAACACCGTGGTTTCTACATTCGTCGCACTGGTAGTAAAACCAATGTAGTCACCCGACCCCACCGGATCTTCACGTAACTCAACGGCTAAACCGTTCGATTTAAGATCATCGTTAGTATTGAATTCCGTAGGCTCAATACGAAAACGAACCACATCGTCACTTTGATTAGTGAACGTGATGATTTGAGTCGAGCTCACCGCGCTGCCATTCGGAGCAGAGCCATCACTCAGATTCGTTTCAGAAAGAGTAACGCTTGGGATAACGTCAATCGTAGGGTTATCACCATCGGTAATCGTCAGCGTTACGGTAGAAGTCAAAGAGTCGTTATCGAAATCACCTGAAGTGACCACAATCGACTTCACAATATCTTCATTCGTGGTGTGGTCTAGGTCGCGGTTTGGCTCAAAGCGCACTTCACCTTCAAGGGTGATATACAGCTCGCCTTCCGTGAAGCTGAATTGCTGCTCGCCATTGTCATTTTGATCAAGCGTTCTTAGCTGACCGTCATAAGTAAACTGAGTGATCGTCGCACCATCGGCACTCTGATTTGGCATTACATCAATGGTGTTGGTTGTGATTGTTCCATCAGCCAGATTTGGCTCGGTGATATCTAACGCACCATCTTGCATGATTTGAACATCATCACCGATGGTCACATTCAGTTGAGACACCAATGAATCATCGCCGTCTGTATCCACAGCATAAACAGGTAAGTCAAAGCTCAGATCGTTATTATCTAAACCATCCACATGGTCTAACGCTTCAAGTAAGGTAAAGGTGTATTCGCCCAGTATGGTCGTAGAGAAACTAATGGTGAACACTGGAACTTCAGCACCTGAACCATTGGTAATAAAGCCAATGTAAGTACCCGGATTAGCCGAATCTTCTTTTATCTCAACCGCAAATCCATTCGATTTCAGTGCACCGCCCACATTGAACTCTGTTGGCTCAATACGGAAACTGGTCACATCATCACTTTGATTGGTGAAGGTAATCGTCTCAGTTTGACTAACTGCAGTGCCACTTGGCGCAGAGCCGTCACTAAGATTGATTTCAGACAGAGTAACGCTTGGCACTGCATCAATCGTTGGGATATCACCATCAGTAATCGTCAGAGTGACCGTTGACGTCACCACATCGTTATCTAAATCGCTTGAAGTCACCACTATCGACTTCACGATATCTTCGCTAGCTGTGTGATCTAGGTTGCGATTGGGTTCGAAACGCACGTCACCTTGAAGAGTGATGAACAACTCGCCTTCAGTGAAGCTAAATTGCTGCTCACCATTGTCCGTTTGATCCAGTGTTCGAACTTGACCGTCATAAGTGAACTGAGTGATCGTCGCACCATCGGCGCTTTGCTCTGGCATCACATCGATGGTATTGGTTGTAATTGTGCCGTCTGCAAGATTTGGCTCAGTGATATCTAACGTACCACCTTGCATGATTTGAACATCATCACCGATGGTTACATTTAACTGAGACACCAGTGAATCGTCGCCATCGCTATCAACTGCATAAACAGGCAGATCAAAGGTCAGATCATTGTTCGCTAAACCATCCACATGGTCTAACGCTTCAAGTAAGGTGAAGGTGTACTGGCCTAAATTGGTATCTGAGAAGCTAATCGTGAACACGTTAGTTTCAACGTTCGAACCATCAGTCACAAAACCGATGTAGCCACCCGGTGTGGTTGGATCAGCTTTTAACTCGACTGCCAATCCGTTTGATGTGAGAGCGCCACCAACATTAAATTCAGTCGGTTCAATACGGAAGCTTGTCACATCATCACTTTGAGTGGTGTAAGTAATAGTTTGAGTTGAACTCACCGCGCTTCCGCTAGGTGCAGAGCCATCACTCAGATTAGTTTCAGACAAGTTCACAGTTGGAACATTATCAATGGTTGGGATATCACCATCGGTAATGGTCAGAGTGACGGTTGAGGTCAACACATCGTTATCGGAATCGCTAGATGTCACCACGATTGATTTCACGATGTCTTCGCTGAGTGTGTGGTCTAGATTACGATTAGGCTCAAAGCGCACATCACCTTGAAGCGTGATGAACAGTTCACCTTCTGTGAAGCTAAATTGCTGCTCACCATTGTCATTTTGGTCAAGTGTTCGAAGCTGGCCATCATAAGTGAATTGCGTCACCGTTGCGCCATCGGCACTTTGATTTGGCATCACATCAATGGTGTTAGTTGTCACTGTGCCAGCGGCCAAATCTGCGACGGTTGGCTCGACGATATCTAACGTACTATCTTGCATGATTTGAACATCATCACCGATAGTGACGTTTAACGGAGACACCAATGAATCATCGCCATCACTATCTACCGCGTAAACAGGTAAATCAAAACTGAGGTCGTTGTTGCCACGGGCATCTTGGTGGTCCAACGCTTCGATGAGTGTGAACGTGTATTCACCTAATGATCCAGAATTAAAGCTTAATGTGAATACTGGAGTTTCTACGTTCGTCGCACTGGTCGTAAAACCAATGTAGTCACCCGACCCTGCCGGGTCTTCACGTAACTCAACAGCTAAACCGTTCGATTTAAGATCATCGTTAGTATTGAACTCCGTTGGCTCAATACGGAAACGAACCACATCATCACTTTGATTGGTAAAAGTAATAATTTGAGTCGAGCTTACCGCGCTGCCACTTGGAACAGAGCCATCGCTCAGGTTAATTTCAGAAAGCGTAACACTTGGAATAACATCAATCGTCGGGTTATCACCATCAGTGATCGTCAGCGTAATGGTTGAAGTCACCGGATCGTTATCGAAGTCGCTTGAAGTCACCACAATCGACTTCACGATATCTTCACTCACTGAGTGGTCTAGATCGCGATTAGGCTCAAAGCGCACTTCACCTTCAAGGGTGATAAACAGTTCGCCTTCTGTGAAGCTGAACTGCTGTTCTCCTGAAATACTTTGATCCAGTGTGTTTACGACACCGTCATAAGTGAACCGAGTGATCGTCGCGCCATCAGCACTTTGATTTGGCATTACATCAATGGTGTTGGTTGTGATTGTGCCATCAGCCAGATTTGGCTCGATGATATCTAACGTACCGTCTTGCATGATTTGGACATCATCACCGATGGTCACGTTTAGCTGAGACACCAATGAATCATCGCCGTCCGTATCGACCGCATAAACAGGCAGATCGAAGCTCAGATCGTTCTTATCTAAACCATCTACATGGTCTAACGCTTCAAGCAGAGTAAAGGTGTATTCGCCCAAAGCACTTGTAGAGAAAGCAATCGTGAATACAGGAACTTCAGCGTTCAAGCCATCAGTAATAAAACCGATGTAAGTACCTGGATTAGCCGAATCTTCTTTAATCTCTACCGTAAACCCATTGGACGTCAGAGCACCACCGACATTGAACTCGGCTGGTTCAATACGGAAACTCGCCACATCATCACTGCCTGCAGTAAAGGTAACCGTCTCGGTAGCGCTGACCGCACTTCCGCTTGGAGAAGATCCATCAGCAAGGTTGGTTTCTGAGAGAGTAACAGGCGGGATCAAATCAATGATTGGATCTTGGCCGTCAGTGATACTTAGCTCAAGCGATGAAGTGTCAGTGTCTCCATCACCATCTTCAGCTAAAAACGAGAACTGTTTGACGAGAGTTTCACTGCTTGAGTGGTCGATATCACGAGCGACTTCAAAACTAAAATCGCCATTTAGTGAGATGGTTACAACACCCTCAGTAAAACTGAATGTTTGAACAGCATCTGGCAGCAAGCTCTGATCTAGTGAGTAATCAACACCATCATAGTTAAACGATTGAATTGTCGAGCCATCAGCGCCTTCGAAGTTGAACAGATTATACGAAACAATGGTATCGCCCGCTAAAGTCGGTTCCGTGACTGACTCAACTTTATCAACTAGCTCAACAACATCATCTGTGACATTAACGAGAATCTCTGCGGCTTCTGGTGTACTCGAACCGCCAGATAGTGCAGAACGATCTCCATCCGCATCAACGGCATAAATTGGAAATGCAAAAGTTAGCAGCGCATCTTCAGCGCCTTGATGAGAAAGTTCTTCATAAAGATTAAACTCATAGTTCCCCAATGACGGGCTATCGACTTTAACGTCAAAGACCGTAATTCTCGAACCATTGACCTCAACATAACCTTCGTAAGTTCTTACACCGTTGGTTTCATCAACCAACTCGAGTAGCACCGCCTCGCCATTTGAAACTAAGCTGCCACCGGTATTAAATTCTGCCGGTTCAAGTTCATAATGGTCGATGATGTCACTTTCAAAAATATCCGCGGTAATACTGCCGCTGCCAGACACTGCCGCCGTGCCCTCTTGTGAGCCGCCAATGATGCCTGCTTCATCGACACTAATACTGTCAACATTGGTAATGACTGGGCTATTGCCATCAGAGATAACAATGTTGATGTTATTGGTTACAACATCTTGGTCGAAATCGGTAATGGTTATAGGTAAATCGAACGTCAGTGAATCGGTACCCACTTGTTCTATTGGATTAAACTGCTCGAATTTATAAGTACCATCGGTATCTAGCGAGATAGTAAGAACAACCTCACCTCGGCCTTGAATGGACAAAGTGATCGTTGCCCCATCATCAGATAGCCTTGCAAGCGTATTTTGATTATCGCTGAGCAACCCATCAAACTGGTCCAGTGCACCAGCATCAAATACAGCTGATTGAAGATTATCACTACCAATATTGGAGAACGTTCCTTCAATTGCTGCACTGCTAGTTTCTACGTTACTGATATTCACACTTTCAGCAGACGGATCGCCCCCATCAACCACGGCAACTTGCGCATTAATTGGTGTTGCTAATGGGTTTCCGGCGGTGTCTTCACCTTGAATATCAAAAGTGATGTTAATTTGATCGCCTGTATAGGAAACCTGACCACCGCCAACCGACGGTACATGATCAATCGGCTGGGAAATCGTTGTGGTTAGAGAAAGCTCAATGTTATTGCCAACACTGACGGCATCAATGTCGATACGTAATACTTCGTCGGTACCTTGAACACCAACGATAGAATTAGTCGTCGCGTCATAGGTGAAGATAACGGACTGACCACTTGAAGTAATGTCGCTGTTTAATTCACTAAGTAGTGAAGCGAGGGATAAAGTTTCTGGAATGAAAGAGTTAGGGGCGAGAGCTAAACTACCAGCAATAATCGTTTCTGTCGTTGTTACAGATTGGGGATAGGTATTGCCAGATATGGAGCCTTCAGTCAGTGTTTCACTGATTGATTGGCCACCTGATGAACGAGTGATAGATCTGAATTCTTCTCTGTCTTCATCAACAGTTTGTTCTGCTAGACCAGCGGTCTCAAAGAAAGTCGATGGATGAGTTTCAGTGTAGTTATAGTCAATCGTCACAAAGCTAGCATTTGCAGAACCTAGTCCGCCACCAGCAGCCGTTGCTTCTAAGATTTGAGTCGGATCGGCACCACCTAAAATGGCTTCTTGAATTGCAGCAAGGTCGTCTTCAGTAAAGGTTTCTGCATCTGATTGCTGTAAGTCAAAATTAACCTCACCAGCTATTGGGGCATCTACCCATGCAGCGTTGTCATCAACACAACCGACGCAATTCTCTGCAACCGGAATCGAATCATTCTGAACGCCTAATACAAGCTCTGACTTGTTGGCCGTAATCACGATCTCATTTTCACGGATGGTATCGCCAACTGAAACTTTTCTTGCGCTGCCGTCTGGCTTAACTACGACGACATCTCCACTCGTTGCTTCAACTACCGCAACCTGGCGCGAAACTTCAATATCCATACATCCCCCGTTGTCACAAAGCACTATTTTTAAGCGCTGTGAAAATTATTTGTAATAGCAATTTCAGGTTTTAATTGAACGCATACTTAGCTCTCATCAATGGCAATCCATCGTTATGCCCAATCGGCTTGAAAAGAGAGAAGTATTTCACCTGTTTTTTTATAGTTTACTTACCCTTAAGCCTAGTCTTCCCCATAAAAAATGCCATGTCTGTGCGAAGAGACATCTTTTCGCAAATCCAAGTATTCTTTCAAGGCTTAAAAACCCTAGTCAAAAGTTAGTAGGATGCTGATTAATATGCAAATGAGCGCGCAATATAAATACACATCTTCGTTTTATAAATATATACAGTAACAAAGTTGATAAATCATTAGCGAATACAGGGCATTAATAGCGGTAAGCTCTGCATCCTTAGTAAAGCAGAGGCAAGTCCCATCTTTGAGACACCTCTCAGAATCAATGTGATGATTTTTCGCTCACAAATCATGAGATAGACCGTAGAATACGAGCCTTTTAGCCTATTAGTTCACAGCCAAGAAAAGACTACTTACTGAGATGCGAGAATAGAATTTTTGTTGCTCGACAAAACAAAAAAACCCACTAAGTTGAACCTTAGTGGGCTTTAAAATCAGTATATAGCGTTATGCTGTTAGCAATGACACACAACTATTTAGCAAGGCGATTTGCAGTCCAGACGTAAAGCAGCTCGAGAGCAATCGTCGCACCAGCCAATGCCGTAATTTCGCTTTGGTCATAGGCAGGAGACACTTCTACAACGTCCATACCAACCATGTTGATACCCTGTAAGCCACGGATGATTTTGAGCACTTTATCTGAGTTCAAACCACCACATACTGGTGTGCCGGTACCCGGAGCAAAAGCAGGATCCAGACAATCGATATCAAACGTTAAGTACACTGGCTTATTACCAACAATACCTTTCACTTGAGCAATGATATCGTCCACGCTCATGTCGTTCGCTTGCATCGCGTTAATAACGTTAAAGCCGTGCCCTTCCTGCTTGTACTCTGTACGAATACCAATTTGCACTGAATGTTCAGGCGAAATTAAACCTTCATTTGGCGCATGGTAGAACATAGTACCGTGATCGTAACGACTACCCTGACTGTAAGTGTCAGTGTGCGCGTCGAAGTGAATCAGAGCCATCTCACCGTACTTCTTGCCATATGCTCTTAACAAAGGCAGTGTAATGAAGTGATCGCCACCTAAACCTAACAGAGTTTTACCACTGTTTAGAATCGCATCAGCAGCTGCTTCTAAACGTTGAGTTAGGTCTTCTGCATCACCGCAATCAAACACAAGGTCGCCAGCATCAATGACCGAGGTGTGTTCAAATACATTGAAGTCCCAAGGGAATTTTTTACCTTCCCACGCCAAGTTTACTGACGCACGACGAATCGCATCAGGTCCCATACGAGCACCCGGACGACCAGACGTCGCCATATCTAACGGCGCGCCCAACACAACCACATCAGCATCGTTGTCGATTGGGTTTTGCACCAATGGACGACGCATAAACGTCATCGCATTGGAGTACAACGAGTAATCTGGTTTCGTAAATAGATCGTTCATTAAAAATCCTCAAGATAGGTGTAACCCATCAAGCCTTGCTCTAACTCTTCAAGTACGCTTTGCTGCTCTTGCGCTGGTACTTTCGCGGTGACCAATTCTTTGTACTTCTGACGAATTAGGTCCATATCGATATGAACGTAACGCATCATGTCTTCTACTGTGTCGCCTTCGTTGATGTAGTCAATGTTCGCTTCTCCGCTCTCATCAACGTTCACCACGACACTGTGCGTATCACCAAATAGGTTATGCATATCACCCAAGATCTCTTGGTATGCGCCTACTAAGAAGAAGCCCATTAGGTATGGTTCATCTGGGTTCCACGCTGGCACTGGCAATGTTGTTTCAATGCCTTGACCATCAACATACTGGTCAATCGTACCGTCAGAGTCACAAGTGATGTCCAACACTACAGCACGACGCTCATCCGCATTGTCTAAACCGCTCAGTGGCAATACAGGGAACACCTGATCAATACCCCAAGCGTCTGGCAATGACTGGAATAGTGAGAAGTTCACGAAGAACTTATCGGCCAAACGTTCACTCAACTCATCCAAAATAGGACGGTGGTAACGGTTCTTTGTGCTCATGCGAGTGCTAAGCTCGTAGTTAATACGCAAAGACATTTGCTCTGCCCAAGCACGATGCTGAAGATTCAGCATACCGGTCGCAAATTGGTTGTGCGCTTCTGCAATATCGCTCTGAGTGTCGTTATAGATCTCAATCAACGCACGGTCATCATTACCAGCATCGAGCTCTAAGAAGTTCTTCCACATGTTGTTTAGCAACAGTGGTGCGTCTGCTTCTGGCGCAGCCATATCTTCCGGTGAGTAGCTTTCAGTACCAATCACGTTGGTGATCAACACAGCATGGTGCGCAGTCAGTGAGCGACCAGACTCCGAAATAATCACAGGTTGTGGCTGATTGTAGAGTTTACAAATATCCCCTACTGTCATCACGATGTTACGAGCGTACTCAAGCAAGCCGTAATTCATTGAGTTTGAAGATTGGCTACGCGTGCCGTCGTAATCGACTGCCAAGCCACCACCAACATCTAAGAACTTCAGTTGAGCGCCAATATCACGCAGTTCACAGTAGAAACGAGCCGCTTCACTCACGCCATTTCGCACGTCACGAATGTTTGCCATTTGTGAACCTAGGTGGAAGTGCACGAGTTCAAGTACATCCAGCTGGTCTTCGGCTTTCAAGCGTTCGATAACAGTCAGCACTTGTGATGCAGACAAACCGAATTTCGACTTCTCACCACCACTTGCTTGCCATTTACCTGCACCTTGAGAAGCAAGACGAATACGTAAACCCAAACGAGGTTTTACGCCAAGTGCTTTCGCTTCAGAAAGAACAAGATCAAGCTCAGACAACTTCTCTAGAACGATAAAGACTTTGTGGCCTAGCTTTTCGCCAATCAGCGCAAGACGGATGTATTCTCTGTCTTTGTAACCGTTACACACGATCACAGAGCTCGCTTTTTGAGCCAGCGCCAATACCGCTAATAGTTCAGGTTTGCTGCCCGCCTCTAGTCCTAGCTGCTTTTGCTCTAATTGAGCTTGGCTCGCTAAGATCTCATCAACCACTTCTTTTTGTTGGTTAACTTTAATCGGATAAACAAGTAGGTAACGATTGTCGTACTGATATTCGTCGATCGCTTGGTTAAATGCGTTACAGATATTGTGCACACGTTGATGCACTATTTGAGGAAAACGCACAAGAGCAGGTAAACCAATATTTCTTTGCTCTAACTGTTTTACGATCTTACTTAGTGGGACTTGATGATCCGTCTCGCTCGGTGAAACATACACCTCACCGTTATCATCAATTCCATAAAAACCTTGGCTCCAGTGCTTTACATTATACTCAGCACGGATGCGTTCCAAATTAACCGAATTTTCCAATTCTAGAGACCTCACACTATAGGGCCATCGACAGAAGATACCTCTTTGGAATAGCGAGGTATAACCCAACAAAAAGCGTTCAAAAACGATTTGTTGGCTGCATTAACCGATATTATTAAGAGCGAGTCCAACCATTGATATTTGTGGTGACGATTACGTTTTTTTATCGACAGATCGACTTAAAATGACAGGTAAGGAATTACAAGGTTTTAGGGTAAAAACAGGCTGAAGCGCATTAAATATAAAGCAATTTCTCACATTAAATTAGGGAGAAAAAATGTGCAGAAACCAAAAGATTTTTAGTAAATTGAGTGAGGTTAAGTCAGAGTTGTGACAAATATAAGCACTTCACAATCTGAACTCTCGCTATCACCAACACAGCTTGTGTCCCGCGATTCGATGCCGATAAACACTTCATTCTTCCTACTAGAACTCGCTCACTTCAATGTTGTAACCGCTCAATTTTTGAACTTTTCTCGCGCATATCTTGTATTCGGTTCAATCTTCTTGTAATTTTAACTGACCAACCAATCGGTCAGCCTTCGAATTTAGGGGATACTATGAGCCATAATCTAGACCTTGAACCAAACACGTCGAGCACCAACGACATGGATCAAATATTCAACCGACAACAAGATCACTACCGTAACAACGTTAATCCAACACTTGATCAGAGACGAAATGATCTCTCAGTCTTGAAAAAACTATTAATGCGCTACCAAGAGCAGTTAATTGAAGCGGTATCAGAAGATTATGGCCATCGAGCAGAGCACGACAGCTTAATTGCTGACATCACCCCTTCCCTACACCAGATCAATTACAGTGATAAAAACCTGAAGAAGTGGTTGAAGCCTTCACGTCGAAAAGCCGGCTTGATGCTAACACCAGCCAAGATTACTGTGCATTATCAGCCAGTAGGTGTGGTTGGTATCATCGTGCCTTGGAACTTCCCAGTCATGCTCTCTTTAGGCCCTCTGATCACAGCGTTAGCAGCGGGCAACACGGCGATGCTCAAGATGTCGGAGTTTACTCCAGCGACCAACCGAGTTTTAAAAGCGATGTTGGCCGAAGGCTTTAGTGAAGATCAGGTTGCGATTATCGAAGGCGAAGCTGACGTTTCCGCTAAATTTAGCCAACTGCCGTTTGACCATATCCTTTTCACAGGCTCAACCGCTGTGGGTAAACACGTTATGAGAGCAGCGGCTAACAACTTAACACCAGTTACCTTGGAATTAGGCGGCAAATCTCCAACCATCATTGCCCCTGACTTTGATGTAGCTGACGCTGTTGAACGTATCTTGTTTGCCAAGAGTCTAAACGCTGGCCAGATATGTGTAGCGCCTGATTACATCTTATTGCCGCGAGAAAAATCAGACGAGTTCATCACAGCCTATAAGCGTTATTTCAAGAAGCTTTATAAAGCCGGTATTGAGAGCAAAGACTTAACCTCAGTGATCAACATGCGCCAATACAATCGCTTGAAAGGTGTCATTGAAGACGCACAAGCCAAAGGCGCGGTTATTCACACGGTAACCGAACAAGCACAAGACGATGTAAACCACAGAATGACGCCGCACCTTCTCACCGAAGTGAACGATGAGATGCTCGCGATGCAAGAAGAGCTGTTTGGTCCTGTTTTGCCTATCGTGCCTTATGATTCCATCGAAGAAGCAATCAATTACATCACAGAGAGAGAACGCCCACTGGCTCTGTACCTAATGAGCCATAATAAAGAAACCCAAGACAAGCTTTTATCAGACACGCACTCTGGCGGCGTGTGTATTAATGATTCTTTGGTGCATGTGGCTGCAGAAGACGCACCATTCGGTGGCATCGGCCCTTCAGGCATGGGACACTATCACGGCATTGAGGGCTTCAAGACCCTTAGCCATGCCAAAACCGTTCTAAGTAGAGGAAAAATCAACTTCACCAAGTTAATGCATCCTCCTTACAACAACCCAATCAAGAAACTGATGTTCAAAGTACTCAATAGATGATCACCAAAAGACAAAAAATCCTAGATGCTGCACTCCTGCTCTTCTCTCAACAAGGGCTAGAGGGCACATCTACCGGACAAATAGCGAAAACAGCCGGCGTGGCAAAAGCGACGTTGTTCCACCACTTCGAGAATAAATCTCTATTGATTGATGAACTGTTTCGCGAGCTGAAGCTAGAGCTATTCTCGACCCTTCAACCGCACACTGATGTGGCTGTAGAAGATCGCTACCAAACCTTTAAGTTCATGTGGATCACAGGAATTGAGTGGGCATTAGAGAATCCGGTTGCGATGAAGTTCTTCACCAATGTTCATTTCGACCCAACGACTCAAACTCGAGAAGTGATTGTTTCACAGATGTTCGCATCGCTAGACGAGATCATTTTGAAAGGGCAACAAGATGGTGAATTGATGGTGTTGGACATTAACCTTGTTAGACACTTCATTCATAGCCACTTTCTGATTTGTGCAAACTGGCTGATTGAACAAAGCGAGTCTCCACCAGAGCAAACATCGAAGTACATCAACGATAGCTTTGATATGTGTTGGCGCGCCGTTGGTGGGCAAACCAAGTAGCTTTAGCTTTAAGCCCAAGGCTCTAAGCTCTAAGCTCTAAGCTCTAAACCCAAAGATATAAGTTCTAGACTCAACTGATTTCCAATAATGATCACTAAAGCGCCACAAAGGCGCTTTAATTATTTGAACACAATTTAATCACCTCAACATATTGACTCAGAGTACTTTCTTTCAGTACCATCCCACCATCATTTCAAAAGAGAATAACGCCATAATGAAGTACTAACATCCTGACATCCGATTTATTTTTATAAAAATCATTTGGACACTCGGGGTTAGTGGGCGTTACTTCATCATCTATTTTCGCGACAAATCAAGCTCTTAAAGATCCGTTTTTTGACAAACAAACATCTTTAAGATCAGTACCTCAAAGACAGGAACCATCTCAATACCGCTTTCTCTCTTTCATTGGTCATCTATCTAAGTAACGCCTTTGGCGATCTGTTGTTAGCATCCAGCAGGATGCTTGCACAGAAAAGCGCCTCACCCCTTTTACTCGTTTACACGTAAAGGGAGGTATTTCTATGCCGACTATATTAGCCAATAATCTCTCATTCCAACTCGATACTGGTGAGTGGTTATTCAAAAACATCACCTTTAATTTGAGCACTCGCCTCACAGGCCTAGTCGGAAGAAATGGGGCTGGAAAGTCATTGTTACTTTCGTTGCTCGTTGGACAAAAACAGCCCACAACGGGCAGTGTTTCGCGCCAAGGTTCAATCGGCTTTTACTCTCAGTTACCATCAACGCTACTGGATACCAACATCACCATCGCTGACTTCTTAGGACTCACCGAAAAGTTAGAAGCGTTAAGCGCCATAGAACAAGGTAGCTGTGAACTGCATCACTTCAATATCGTTGGCGATGATTGGGATTTAGAGGCGCGTACCCAGCAGTTGCTAGGTACATTAAAGATCACTCGTGATTTGAACACACTTTGTTGCTCTTTGAGTGGTGGGCAACTCGCCCTGTTACAGCTTCATCAGCTATTCGTATCAAATAACGACATACTGATCCTCGATGAGCCTTCGAACCATTTGGATAACGACGGACGCAATTGGCTACTAGAACAATGCCAGTTGTTTGAAGGTAAGGTACTTGTCGTCAGCCATGATCGAAGCTTATTGAGACAAATGGAAGGTATCTACCATCTCAACAGTTTGGGGTTACGTTTCTATAAAGGAAACTACGATGACTACTTCAAACAAATGTCGAATCAGGCCGATGCACTAGATAAACAGATTGCACATCACCAATCCGAAAAGAAACGACTGGAGCGCCAAGCTCAAGCTAATAAGGAAAAAGCACAGCAACGTGAGTCTCAAGGTAATCGACTCAGAAAGTCCGGTAGCCAACCCAAGATATTATTGGATGCGATGAAAGATAAAGCAGGACGAACGCAAGGAGCATCAGCCACTAGTCAAAAGAACTTAAAGGACCAAAACCAACATAAGCTTCAATCTCTTAAAGAACAAAAGGAACAACTAAAACCACAGGCCTTGTATCTACAACAGAGTAATAACAGTAAAAAGAGCTCTTTGTTAACCGTTGAAAACTGCCGCCTTATTTACGGCTCTGGTGCGCCAATCAGTTTCTCTTTATCACAAGGGGAACGGTGTTATCTAACCGGTGCTAACGGGTGTGGAAAGTCGACACTGTTAAAAGCGATTCACGGTCAACACGCCAATTATAAAGGCTCGATTAAGCGCTTAGGGGCGACCGTCTATTTGGATCAACACTTTGGCCTGTTAGACACCAACGATACGATGTTCGATAGTTTAATAACGCATAGCTTTGTATTAACAGAGAGCGACGCGCGAACACTGCTAGCGGGAATTGGATTCAGACGAGACTCCGTCTACCGCAAAATAGCTCACCTAAGCGGTGGAGAGAAAATGAAACTGGCGATGTTGATCGTCAGCCATAAACAGGATTCGCCATTACTGCTGCTAGATGAACCAGACAATCACCTAGACATCGACTCGAAGCAAATATTGGCTTCGGCTCTGCGTGAATACCAAGGCGCATTCATCTTGGTCAGTCATGATAGCGATTTTGTTGAGGAGGTCGGCGTTAGCCAAAACCATATCCAGCTTTAACCTTCGTAAATTCGTTCACTTAGTTTAGTTAAGCGAGTATTCTTCCGGATACTCGCCTTTCTTGATTGAGACAAGTAAACTACGCGCCTCGAACATCTATTCATAAGGCTAAGGTTTGCATACTCTAGAACAATTAAAATCAGGGCAACTTAAAGGTATTAAGCGCTTAAAACTGTCGGAAAGTCTCACCGAGTTTCCTCTAGAAATCATAGAGCTTGCAGATTCTCTTGAGATCCTAGACCTTTCAGGTAATCAGCTGTCAGACCTACCAGCCGAGTTATCAAAGCTAACTAACCTGCGTATTATCTTCGCGTCGAATAACCTGTTTACGCACCTGCCTGATGTTCTTGGGTCACTTCCTAAGCTTGAAATGATCGGTTTCAAGACCAACCAAATCAAAACCGTAAGTGAAGTATCTCTACCACCTCAATTACGCTGGTTGGTCCTGACCGACAATGAGATTGAGGCCCTGCCTAGCTCACTAGGTGAAAGACCGCGACTACAGAAACTGGCATTGGCGGGTAACAAGATTCGCGTGTTACCAGAAAGCATGGAAAACCTATCCAACCTTGAGCTAGTTCGCCTGTCTGCAAACCAGTTGACTGAATTCCCAGAGTTCCTTATCAAGCTACCAAAACTGGCTTGGTTAGCGTTTGCGGGTAACCCGTTTTGCAAACACCCTAGCAGCTTAGATAGCGTGCCTGCGGTTAGCTCTCAAAGCTATTCACTGAATCAAGTACTTGGCCAAGGCGCATCTGGCGTGATTTCACATGCTAACTGGTTGAACGGCGATTTTGATTTCCCACAGGAAGTCGCTGTAAAAGTATTTAAAGGAGAAGTGACAAGCGACGGTTACCCACACGATGAACTCGAAGCGTGTCTGCAGGCTGGTCATCATAGCAACCTAGTAAAGTCTATCGCCCAAGTAGAGGAACAAGATTACCTAGCTTTGGTGATGGAACTCATTCCAAACAGCTACTACAACCTAGGGCTACCACCAACACTCGAGACTTGCACGCGTGATACTTTCCCAGAAGGTTTCGAACTTTCAATTGCTCAAATCAATAGCATTACAGAGCAGATGATTGATGTGTTTGAACACCTTCATGCCAATAAAGTCTCTCATGGTGATCTATACGCTCACAACACTTTAGTGAACGAACAAGGTCAGATGATCTTTGGTGACTTTGGCGCTGCGACTATCTACGGCTACCTAACTGAAGAACATCAACAAGGTATTCGCCGAATTGAAGCACGTGCATTGAAGTACTTTATTGAAGACCTACTGACGATTTGTGCAAAGCAAGATCAAGACAGCGAGCTTTATACTCGATTGGCGAACTTCGAAGCTTAATAGAAGTATTCAGTCAGATTGAAGACAACAAAGCCAACATCACTGTTGGCTTTTTTATATGCTAATTAAACGAACCAGCGTTTAGCTTTCAACTTGAACAAGCTTCAAGTACGAATGCAGCTCTCCGCTCTTATACTCAACCGCAGAGTGAATATTAAGGTCAGCACGAGCCACAACAGCAAACTGGTAGCAGTTCTCACCCTTCAGAATCTCGACGTGTAACAAACCGTCTTTTAGTTGCCACTGCCCTGTTGTTTCAAATCGGTCGAACAAACGATATTCAATCAAAGAACCGTCAGCATTGAAGTGCACTTCAGTGATGTAACCGCCGGGGCAGCTCTTCACCCAAACTCGATTCTCGATATCACTGACCGTAAAGTTACGCCTTGTGTCACGCCACGCTAGAAAGCCTTCGCTATCATAAAGAGCAATGTCGAGATCAGTTCTAGAGATTAACGGCTGCTCATTTTGCTCACGACAATAAAGTTGAAGCAAAATTTGCTGAACTGTTTCGCTCTGTAATTCACTCATTGTGGCTTCCCTTTATCATTGCTCTGCGTTAGACGCAGTATTGATCAACAAATTCTATTTAAAGCGGGCTACACAAGCTCGTAAGAAACCACATACAGCTGAGAGATACCCGGGTAGATATCTTGAATCACGTCTTTCAGTACTTGCAGCGTCATGTTCTCTTGCTGAGCATGGAACTCACCTAAGTCATCAAACAAAATTGGCTCAACGCTGATGATCTTAAGATTACAGAACACACGGTCTTGCTCTAGCGTCGATACTTCCACAACACTGCCTGGCTGGTAGTCTCGCTCAGATTCATCACGAATAGTAATCGTCTTCTTGCCAGATAGGATGTCAGTTTCAAAACGTTCGAAGAACGTCATAGTGGTCGCTGCGGTCATTTATTTCGGTCGCTTTACATTTAAAGGTTAGGTAAATGTTTATATACCAGAATGCGTGTTCAAGCGAATAAAAATTAGGTGCGAGATGCGAGATGCGA